>NZ_JBZSYN010000042.1:0-22370 GCF_058622915.1 Thermohalobaculum sp.
GGCCTTTGGCGGCTTCATGGCCTGGCAGACCCGCGAGCTGGAGCTCGACGACCCCGAGCAGTGCCTGCGGCTGTTCCGCGCCACCCGCTTCGGCGGCCTGATCTTCCTGGCCTTTCTGCTGGCCGATGCCATCTTCTGAGCCCGCGAGCCAGCGCGTCCAAATGTGGACGCATACCTAACCCATTGATTTAGCCAAGATTCAGATCTGGACCGATTTTATGGTGAATCAGACATTGACGAAAAACCCCGCGGGCGCGCCCGCGGGGCCAATGCCGTCCGGCGCCTGGTAAAGCGCTCAGAGGTAGCGGATGTTGCCCGCCGAGGTGCGGCCGTCGCGGCCGGACTCGAGGTCGAACGAAAGCTTCTGGCCCTCCTGCGGGGGCTGCTCGCCGGCGCGCTCGACCGCCGAGATGTGCAGGAAGACGTCCTTGCCGCCGTCCTCGGGCTGGATGAAGCCGAAGCCCTTGGTGGCGTTGAACCATTTCACGGTGCCAGTGGCCATGTCCGTGTCTCCTTTCAGTGGCCGCGCGCGGGATGCCGCGGCTGTGGCTCTTCGGTCAACATTCGCAACAGACCGGCAGCCCCGAAGGAGAAGACAGTAAGATTGCATCGTGACGTCGTTAGCGCCGCAACAGATGGGGCAGGCGAGCCGCGATTGCAAGGATAAACGCGCGGACAACCGCACGCCGCGCCGCAAACGCGAAACCCCGCGGGCGGACCCGCGGGGCCAATGGCGCTGGACGCTCAAGCCACTCAGAGGTAGCGGAGGTTCCCCGCCGAGGTGCGGCCGTCGCGGCCGGACTCGAGGTCATAGGCGACCTTCTGCCCCTCGCGCGGGCTCTGCAGCCCGGCGCGCTCGACCGCCGAGACGTGCAGGAAGACGTCCTTGCCGCCGTCCTCGGGCTGGATGAAGCCATAGCCCTTGGTGGCGTTGAACCATTTCACGGTGCCAGTGGCCATGTCCGTGTCTCCTTCAGGTGTCGCCGCGCGCGGGATGCCGCGGCTGTGGCTTCTCGGTCAGACCGAAGTGGACCGTAGCCTCGAAGAGACGGACAGTCTTTCGTCTAGTACGCGATAGCGCGGGGCATTTTGCCTCAAATGCGGCAAAATTCAAGATCATCGCGGGCGAAACCCCGCTGGACCGCGACTCGTCCCTGCGCTACACAAAATCTATGAGCACGGCCTTCCCCGACGACGATATGCAGGGTGTGGTCGCCGAGCCGCTGGCGCAGGCGCTGGGCGATCGCTACCTGACCTATGCACTGTCGACCATCATGCACCGGGCGCTGCCCGATGCGCGCGACGGATTGAAGCCGGTGCACCGGCGCCTGCTGTGGGCCATGCGCCAGCTCAGGCTCGAGCCCGGCCAGGCCTACAAGAAGTCGGCCCGCGTGGTGGGCGACGTGATTGGCAAGTACCACCCGCATGGCGATCAGGCGGTCTATGACGCGCTGGTGCGCGTGGCGCAGGAGTTCTCGCTGCGCTACCCGCTGGTCGACGGGCAGGGCAATTTCGGCAATATCGACGGCGACGGCGCGGCCGCCTACCGCTACACCGAGGCGCGGCTGACCGACGTGGCCGCCGCCATGCTCGAGGGGCTGGACGAGGACGCGGTCGACCTGCGCGCCACCTTCAACGGCGAGGACGACGAGCCCGAGGTCCTGCCGGCCGCCTTCCCCAACCTCCTGGCCAACGGCGCCAGCGGCATCGCGGTGGGCATGGCGACCTCGATCCCGCCGCACAACGCCGGCGAGCTGGCCGAGGCGCTGCTGCACCTGATCCGCCACCCCAACGCGCGCGCCGAGACGCTGGTCGAGATGATCCCCGGCCCGGACTTTCCCACCGGCGGCGTGCTGGTGGAGCCGCTCGAGTCCATCGTCGAGGCCTACCGCACGGGGCGCGGCGCCTTCCGGCTGCGCGCCAGCTGGGGGGTCGAGGACCTCGGCCGCGGCACCTGGCAGATCGTGGTCACCGAGATCCCCTACCAGGTGCAGAAGTCGAAGCTGGTCGAGCGCATCGCCGAGCTGGTCAACGCCAAGAAGATTCCGATTCTGGCCGACGTGCGCGACGAATCGGCCGAGGACGTGCGCCTGGTGCTGGAGCCCAAAAGCCGCAGCGTGGACCCGGGCCTGCTGATGGAGACGCTGTTCAGGCAGACCGACCTCGAGGTGCGGGTGCCCTTGAACATGAACGTGCTGATCGACGGGCGCACGCCCAGGGTCTGCTCGCTGGCCGAGGTGCTGCGCGCCTTCCTCGACCACCGGCGCGAGGTGCTGATCCGCCGCGCCCGCCACCGGCTGGCCAAGATCGACCACCGGCTCGAGGTGCTGGAGGGCTACATCACCGCCTTCCTCAACCTCGACCGGGTGATCGAGATCATCCGCACCGAGGACGAGCCCAAGCCGGTGATGCGGACCGAGTTCGACCTCACCGACGTGCAGGCCGAGGCGATCCTCAACATGCGCCTGCGCAGCTTGCGTCGGCTCGAGGAGATGGAGCTGAGGCGCGAGCGCGACGAGCTGGGCGTCGAGCGCGCGGATCTCGACGACCTGCTGGCCGACGAGCAGCTGCAGTGGGGCCGCATCGCCGATCAGCTCAGGACCATGCGCGACCGCTTCGGCGCGCCGGCGCGGCTGCGCGGCCTGAAATTCGCCGAGGACATCGTCGCGGCGCGCGGCGAGCACGATCCCTACCCGGCGGGCGCCCGGCGCACCGGCTTCGCGGACGCCCCCGCGCTCGAGGAGGTGCCGCTCGAGGCGCTGGTCGAGCGCGAGCCGATCACCGTGGTGTGCTCGGCGCAGGGCTGGATCCGGGCGATGAAGGGGCACATCGCGCTCGACTCCGAGCTCAAGTTCCGCGACGGCGACGGCCCGCGCTTCCTGTTCCACGCCCAGACCACCGACAAGCTTCTCGCCTTCGCCTCGAACGGGCGGTTCTACACCATCGGGGCGGACCGCCTGCCCGGCGGGCGCGGCACCGGCGAGCCGGTGCGCCTGATCGTCGACCTGCCCAACGACGAGGACCTGGTGGCGCTGCGCCTGCACCGCCCCGGCGGGCGGCTGCTGGTCGCCTCCTCGGCCGGCGACGGCTTCGTGGTGGCCGAGGACGAGGTGCTGGCGCAGACCCGCGCCGGCAAGCAGGTGCTCAACGTCAAGCCCGGCGTCAAGGCGGTGGTCTGCACGCCGGTCGTCGGCGACCACGTCGCGGTGGTGGGCCAGAACCGCAAGCTTGTGGTGTTCCCGCTGGCCGAGCTGCCCGAGATGAGCCGCGGCAAGGGCGTGCGGCTGCAAAAATACAAGGATGGCGGGCTGTCCGATGCCATCTGCTTCGCGATCGAGCACGGGCTGTCGTGGAAGGACCCCGCCGGGCGCACCCGCACCGAGAGCCAGCTCGCCGAGTGGCAGGGCAAGCGCGCCAGCGCGGGGCGCATGGCGCCGCGCGGCTTCCCGCGCGACAACCGCTTCACCTGAGGGCGCCATGGCACGGACGGTCCTGATCACCGGGGGCTCGCGCGGCATCGGCCGGGCCGCGGCGATGCTGGCCGGGCGGCGCGGCTGGCGGGTCGGCGTCAACTATGTCGGCAACGCCGAGGCCGCGGCCGAGTGCGTGCGCCAGGTCACCGCCGCGGGCGGCGCGGCGGTCGCCATCCCCGGCGACGTGTCGCTGGAGGCCGATGTGGTGGCCATGTTCGACGCCACGGAACGCGCCTTCGGCCCGGTCACGGGCGTGGTCAACAACGCCGGCATCGTGGCGCCCAAGGCGCGGCTGGCCGAGATGACCGGCGAGCGCATGCGCCGGCTGTTCGAGGTCAACGTGCTGGGCGCCTATCTGGTGGCGCGCGAGGCGGCGCGGCGCATGCCGACCGACCGCGGCGGGCCGGGCGGCGCCATCGTCAACACCTCGTCGAGGGCCTCGACAATCGGCTCGCCCGACGAGTGGCTGGACTATGCCGGCTCGAAGGGCGCGATCGACACGCTGACCATCGGGCTGGCCAGGGAGCTGGCGGCGGGCGGCGTGCGCGTCAATGCGGTGCGGCCGGGCCTGATCGCCACCGAGATTCACGCCGCGGGCGGGCAGCCCGACCGGCTCGAGCGGCTGGCGCCCTCGGTGCCGATGGGCCGCGCCGGCACGCCCGAGGAGGTGGCCGAGGCGATCCTGTGGCTGCTCTCGGACGCCGCCTCCTATGTGAGCGGTGCGCTGGTGGATGTGGGGGGCGGGCGTTGAGAGGGGGACAATGAGATGACACCGCGGCGGCTGGTGACGCGATTCTACGAGGAGGTCTGGAACCGGGCGGATCCCGCGGTGATCCCCGAGCTGTTCCACGAGACCTGCAGCTTCCGCGGCTCGCTGGGCGTCGAGCGGCGCGGCCACGAGGGCATCGCCGACTATGTGCGCGAGGTCACCGGGGCGCTGGCGGGCTTCCACTGCGCCATCGAGGCACTGGTGGTCGAGGACGAGCGCGCCTTCGCCCGCATGCGATTCACCGGCCGGCACATCGGCATGCTGCTGGGCCAGCCGCCGACCGGGCACGAGGTGAGCTGGGCCGGAGCGGCTTTGTTCCAGTGCGAGGGCGAGCGCATCCGCTCGCTGTGGGTGCTCGGCGACCTGGCGGGGCTGATGCCCCAGCTTCAGGCCAGGGCCGAAGCAGGGTGACGGCCGAGGCAGGGTGACGCACCGGGCCGTGCCGCCGGCCCGCGCGCGCCTATATCATCCTTGAGAGACGGCCGGCGCCGCGGCCGGCCGCACGGGCATCAGGGGAGCGGACCGATGCGGATTGCCCTGGGCTTGGGCCTGCTGGCGCTCGCCGCGCTGGGGCTGACGGGGTGCGCCAGCGTCTCGCCGGCCCAGCGCGCCAGCTTCTGCCAGCGGGTCGACTGGCACGACTACGGGCGCAATGACGGGCTCCTCGGCGTGCCGGTCGACCAGCGCACCGGCCTCTTCGCCGACTGCCGCAAGCTCGGCTACCCGCCGGACATGAAGGCCTACAAGGCCGGCCGCGCCGAGGGGCTGAAGCAGTACTGCACGGTGCAGAGCGGCTATGACGCGGGCCGCGCCGGGCGCGAATACCACCACGTCTGCCCGCCCCAGGCCGAGATCGGATTCCTGCAAGGCTACAACGAGGGCCGCAAGGACCGGCGACAGGCCTACCCCGTGCAACCCTATTTCGGCTTCGGGCTCGGCGTCGGCAGCTTCTATGCCGAGCCGCCCTGGTGGTACGGACCCGGCCGGCCGTGGGCCTGGTGAGGCCCGCCTATTCGGCGGCCTGGATCTGCGCCGCCTCGCTCTCGGCCAGGAACTTCTCGGCCTCGAGCGCGGCCATGCAGCCCATGCCGGCGGAGGTGACCGCCTGGCGGAACACGTGGTCGGTGACGTCGCCGGCGGCGAACAGCCCGGGAATTGAGGTCTTGGTGGAAAAGCCCTGGGTGACGACATAGCCGCCCATGTGGGTCTCGACCTGGTCGACCACCAGCTCGGTCGCCGGCTTGTGGCCGATGGCGATGAAGACGCCGGTCACCGGCAGCTCGCGGGTCTCGCCGGTGCGCGCATGGGCGAGACGCACGCCGGTCACGCCCTCGGCATCTGCGCCCATGACCTCGGCCAGCGTGTGGTCCCAGATCACCTCGACCTTGGGGTTCGAGAACAGCCGCTGCTGCAAAACCTTCTCGGCGCGCAGCTCGTCGCGGCGGTGGATCAGGGTGACCTTCGAGGCCAGGTTGGCGAGGTAGAGCGCCTCCTCGACCGCGGTGTTGCCGCCGCCGATCACCGCCACCTCCTGGCCGCGGAAGAAGAACCCGTCGCAGGTGGCGCAGGCCGACACTCCGAAGCCCTTGAAGCGCTGCTCGGACGGCAGGCCCAACCACTTCGCCTGCGCGCCGGTGGCCAGGATCACCGCCTCGGCGCGGATCACCGCGCCCGAATCGCACTCGGCCCGGAAGGGGCGCTGGGCGAGGTCGAGCCGGGTGACGAGGTCGGCGACGATCTCGGTGCCCACGGCGCGGGCGTGCTCCTCCATCTTCGCCATCAGATCGGGGCCCTGGATCTCGACGATGCCGGGCCAGTTCTCCACCTCGGTGGTGATCATGAGCTGGCCGCCCGCCTCGAGCCCCTGCACCAGCACCGGCTCGAGCATCGCCCGCGCGGCGTAGACGGCCGCGGTGTAGCCGGCGGGGCCGGAGCCGATGATCAAGAGGCGGACATGGCGGGTCTCGGGCATCTGTGGGCTCCTCTCGGGCGCTCCTCTTGGGGCTCCTCGCTTCGGTGCGCCCTGAATAGGCCAGACGCGCGCCTCAGCCAAGGGAAGAGATGCCGCGGCCGGGCCCGGCGATCAGCCGGCGCTCGATCTCGGCGGCAGCGCGGTCGGCCTCGGCCAGCGGCGCATAGGCCCACGAGTCCAGCCTGCCGGTGAAGTCGCGGGCGATGCCGCGCGCCTCGAGCTGGCGATGGAACGCCCTGAGCCGCGGCGCGGTGCCGGCGAGGCGGAAGACATGCAGCGGCAGCCCGGCGGTCGCGGCCTCGGACGCCATCGAGACCGAGTCCTCGGTGACGATCGCGGCCCGGGCGAGGCCGAGGATCGCCGGATAGGGATTGGCGCCGGTGCGGTCCCACAGGAAGCTCGCCTGCGGATCGCAGTACTCGGCGAGCGCGGCGAGCAGGATCGGGTCGGCGCGGCGCGAGGGCGTGAGCATCACCCCGGTGCCGGCCTGCGTGAGCGCGGCGATGCGGGCGACGAAGCGGTCGACATCGTCGCCGCTCCAGTAGGCGCTGCGCGAGGGCCCGCCGAGCAGCACGGCGACGCGCGGCTCGGGCAGGCGGGCCAGGCGCGGGCGCCAGGCGTCGGCAGCCGCGACCAGCGCGGCCCGCGAGATGCGGTTGACCGCGCCCAGCGTGGGCACGACGTTGTCGCCCGCGAGCCCGTCATGCGCCGGCACCACCATGAGGTCGAAGGCCGCCGGCGGCAGGCGCGGGTCGAGCACCTGCACCGCGGGCACGCCATGGCGCGCCTTCAGCGCCGCGACCAGCGGCGCCACGCGGCGCCCCGCGCCGATGGCCAGATCGGGCCAGGGCGGCGCGATGGCGCCGATGCCGGCGCCATAGCCGGTGAAGGGCCAGCCGCCGGCCCGCGCGCCGAACGCGTGCCACAGCCGCGCCGGCAGGCGCGCCGCCCAGGGCTTCGCCGCGAGCGGCCGCTCGGCGACCTCGGCCGGGCGCCGCCGGGCCAGCGCCTCGGCCAGCCCCAGCGCCTGCGCCGCGTGGCCCGCCCGCCCGTCATGAATGGCCCAGATTCGGATCGGCGCCTCCCTCGGACTCCACGATTCCCGCCTTCGCGCAATTTTATTGTGCGACGCCCGGGCTTTCGATAATGCTCGCCCGAGCCGACAAGGTGCGCCGGACATTCCCGGCAGCGCCAGAGTAGATTTGTGCCGGAGGGGCCACATGACGAGCCTGAAGCTGGACGCCATCGACCGCAAGATCCTGACGGAGCTGCAGGACGACGGGCGCATGACCAATGTGGAGCTGTCCCGCCGCGTCGGCATCTCGGCGCCGCCCTGCCTGCGCCGGGTGCGCGCGCTCGAGGAGGCGGGGCTGATCCAGGGCTACCACGCGCGCATGAACGCGCGGGCGCTGGGCTACGAGGTGATGGTCTTCGCCATGGTCAGCCTGAAGAGCCAGGCCGAGCGCGAGCTGGTCGCCTTCGAGAAGCTGGTGCGCAGCTGGCCCATGGTGCGCGAGTGCCACATGCTCAACGGCGAGATCGACTTCATCCTGAAATGCGTGGCGCCGAACCTGCTGACCTTCCAGGACTTCCTGACCGGCGAGCTGACTGCGGCGCCGAACGTGTCGAGCGTGCGCACGGCGCTGGTGATCCGCTCCTCGAAGAACGAGCCCGGCGTGCCCTTCGAGATGAGCGACCACCTGGCGGCGGAGAAGGTCTGAAGCCCGGCACCGCCTCACCCCAGCCGCCTCACCCCAGCCGCCTCACCCCAGCCGCCTCACCCCAGCCGACTCACCCCAGCCGCCGCGCCGCCTTCGCCGCCGGGTCCCTCAGCCGGAACGTGGGGCCGTCGTAGAGGATCGGGCGCTGGTGCACGCGGATGCCCTCCGCGTCCAGCTCGACGATGCCGAGGTCCGGGCCCTCGTGGTTGCCGCGAGTGCCCTCGGGCGCGGGGCCGAGCGCGACCTGGTGCGCCAGCCCGCGCTGCACGTGGAAGGGGATGCCGCGCCACAGCCCGGCGACCGGGCGGTGGACATGGCCCACGAACAGGTAGTCGGGGCGGCGGGTGCGCGCGATCACGGCCCACTCCTCCTCGGGGTTCCTCAGCCGGATGCGGTCCATGCCGGGCAGGCCCAGCGGCATCGGTGGGTGGTGCTGGAAGAGCATCAGCGGGCGGTCGGCCGGCGCGTCCGTGAGCGCCCGCTCGAGGAAGGCCAGCCGCGCCGGGCAGAGCACGCCGTCGGCCTCCTCGCTGGCCTCGTCGAGGGTGTCGAGCGTCACCACGCTCGCCTCGGGGAAGACCTGCAGGCCCGCGACGAAGCCCTGCGCGTCGATGGGCGCCCGGGGAAAGGTGGCGGCGAGCTGCGTGCGCGAGTCGTGGTTGCCGGTGAGCGGGATCACCGGCATGGCCAGCGGCGCCAGCGCCCGGGCCAGCGCGGCATAGGCCTCCGGCTCGCCGGCATGGGTCAGATCGCCCATGAGCACGAGGGCGGCTGCATCGGCGTGCTCGCGCGCGATCAGGTCGACGGCGATGGCCAGGCGGGCCAGCGGGTCGAGGCCGTAGAGCGGCTCGCCGGGCGGCACCAGGTGCAGGTCGCTCAGGATCAGCAAGCGCACCGGCTCAGGCCCAGAAGCGCGGCGTGTCCCTGAGCGCGGCCCAGGCGGCGCGGGCCGAGTCCCAAGCCCGCTCGGCCCGCTCGCGCCGGGCGCCGATCACCAGGCCGATGGCGCGCGCGGCGCGGGCGTCGCCGGCGGCCGGGGCATCGGCGCGGGCGAACAGGCCCTCGGCCACGGCCACGTCGTTGAGGTCGCCGAACAGGTCCTGCAGGTCCTTCAGGTGCGCCAGGAACGGCTTGACCGTCCTGGCCGGGTAAAGCGGCGCGAAGAACTCGACCGTATAGCGCAGCCGCTTGAGCGCCTTGCGCAACTCGTGGCGCTGCTCGATGGTCAGCGTCGCGATGCCGCGCGCGCGCTTTTGCGTGCGCTTCCAGCTGTGCGCCAGCGCGCTCTCGGCCAGCGCCGCGACCGGGCGCGCCAGCACCCCGGCCTGCCCTGCATCGCCGGCCCCGGCCCAGACGCGCGTCTCGACGAAGGCCGCGAGGTCCAGCACGAAGGCGTGGGCGCGGGCGCATTTCAGCGCCGCGCGCAGGCGGGTGCGCTCGGCCTCCCCGGCCGCGGCCAGCGCCCCGGCCAGCGCGGCGAAGGCCGCGGCGTCGGCGTCGTGCGCCGCGGCGTGCCGCTTGGCCTCGGGCACGACGATGTCGCCCAGCACCACGTCGAGGTCGCGCAGCCGCCCGACCTCCTGGCCGAGCCAGCGCGCCCCGTCCTCGAGCGGCGCGAGCGCCGCGCGCCCGATCACCGGGCGGAACACGGCGAAGGCGGCGCGCAGGCGCCTGAGCCCGACGCGCAGCTGGTGCGGCCCCTCCGGGTCGTCGGTCTGGCCGATGGCGAGCATGTTGGCCGCCACCTGGTCGAGGCATTCGCGCAGGATCGCGGTGGCCGCTTGTTCCGTGCTCAGCCCGCGCGCCAGCCGCACCGGCTCGGCCTTGCGCGGCGCAGTCGGCGGCGCGATGCGACCCTGCTCGGCCAGGAGATAGCCGCGCTGCGCCTTGCTCAGGTTGGAGAACTCCAGCCCGCCCTCGGGGAACAGCAGCCGCGCCGCCTCGAACAACGCCGCGGGTGCGCCCGCCTTGAGCTCGAGCTCGGCCTCGCGCCAGGGCGCGGCGCGGCCGCCGGCGCGCACCTCGCCCACGTCGATGGCCAGCTCGATGCGCGCGCCGTCGGGCATCACCAGGTCGCGCCGGGTGCGGCGGATCCGGGTCTCGCAGACCGGCTGGGGCGTGGTGCCGTCGAGGCGGCGCTTGACCGCCTCGCGCACGCGCGCGTCGGGCACCCCCTCGAGGTCGAGCCGGCCGTCTTGCGCCGGGCTCTCCGCCTCGGTCGCCGAGGACAGGCCCGAGCGCAGCGACTTGCCCGCCTTCACGGTCTGCACCCAGCGCCGGCCCGTGCGGCGCAGCCTGAGCGCGATGCCGCCCGCCTTCAGCGCCCGGTCCGCGGTGTCGTAGTAGATCGAGTGCAGCGACTCCGATGCGGCCTTCCCGGCCGCCAGCCGGGACAGGGCGGGGTTCTCGCGCAGCCGCCTCTCGGCCTGCTCGTCGAGAACGAACTTGAGCTCGAGCTCGTCCATTCGCATCAGCGGTACAGCGCGCCGCCTGTCGCATCAAGAGAACAGATCGTGACTCGAAGGGACCCCGGGCCGACCGGGCCCAAGCCCGCTCAGGCCGCCCGCTCAGCGGCGGCGCGGGCCAGCGCCGCGGCGACGATCCCGGGCACCTGCGCGTCGGCGCCGATCGGGCCCAGCGTCGGGCCGGCAAAGCCGGCCTCGGCCAGCGCCCTCGGCAAGTCGGTCTCGACATGGCCGGCGCGGCCCGCGAAGTAGGGCAGGCAGAGCGCCGGCGCGGCCAGCCGCGCGGCCTCGGCGATCAGCGGCGGCTCCTCGATGAAGCCGGTGGCGACCTCGCGGAACAGCCCGGAGGCGGCGAGGCGGCGCGCCGCCGCGCGCGCCGAGGCGGCCGCGCGCGGGTCCGAGGGATGGCCGTGCGCAGCGATGAGCAGCGCCGCCTCGCCCGGCGCCCAGCCATTGGTGCGCAGGGCCGCGGCGACGCGCGCCAGGCACAGCGCGTGCACCGCCGGGTCGCGGCCGAAGGCGGGCAGAACGCTCGCCGCTTCCGCCCCGGCGCGGGCGAGCCGGCGCGGCAGCTCCTCGGTCGAGAACCAGCCATCGGCGATGAAATGCGGATAGACCAGCAGCGGCGCGCCCGCGGGCAGCCGGCCCAGCGCCCGGGCCAGACCCCGGGCCAGCGCGCCAGGCGCGGCCAGCGTCGCCCCGGCCACCGCCCAGCCGGCGCCGAGCCGGCGCCCGACCGCGGCGGCCAGCGCGTGCATCGCCCGCTCGGGACCCTCGGGCGCCGAGGGCCAGCCATGGGCGACGATCAGCGCGGCGTGCTCAGTGGCCGGTGCCATCGGAAAACGTGATCTCGTTCCAGACGTTGTACTTGCCCGGGGGCTTGCGCATCGGCAGACGCTTGACCTCCTCGAGCGTCTTGGCATCGTAGACGATCACGGCGCCGTCGTCCTCCCAGATCGAGACCAGCGCGTGGCGGCCCAAGCGGTCGACCTCCACATGGGCGGCGGTAGCGCCGGGCACCGGGCGCAGCGTCTTCACGATCTTCAGCGTCTGTTTGTCGATAACCTGCATGGCGTCCCTGTTGGGGCCGAAGAACACGTCCGCCCAGACATAGGGCGAGTTCTCTTGGCTGCGAAGGCAGCCGCCGGGGCCGGGCAGGTCGATGGTGATGACGTCGCGCAGGGACTGATAGCCGCGCTGGCGCGTGATGTCGGTCGTCAGCGCCTTGCCGGTGGCGCCCTTCCTCAGCGTGCCATGGCGGCGGGCGCAGCGCTCGAAGCAGATCTCGCTGGCCTTGTTGACCTCGTTGGGCGTCAACACCGGGTCGCCAGCCCCAGCTGGTGGCGCAGCGTCACCGTGCTCGCGAACCGGGCCGAGGCGGCGGAGACGCTCTCGACCGCCCTGGCGGTCTCGCCGCCCGACCCGGCAGGCGACATCGCGGCGGGGCTCGACGGGGTGGCCCTGCTCGCCACCGCGCCTCACGGCCGCACGCGCCGCCTCGGCCGGCGCCGGGTCGCGCTCGCCCGCCGCTCCGTCCGGCCGATGCGCATTTGATTTCGGTCAATGCCGGCGGCCGCGCCGCCCGCGATGCTCGGCAAAACAGACGGGGGAGCCAGCATGGACTACGAGAGCCGCTTCGCCGAGGCCGTCGAAGGCGTCCGCCACGAGGGCCGCTACC
Source organism: Thermohalobaculum sp. (assembly GCF_058622915.1). Lineage (NCBI taxonomy): Bacteria > Pseudomonadati > Pseudomonadota > Alphaproteobacteria > Rhodobacterales > Paracoccaceae > Thermohalobaculum > Thermohalobaculum sp. The sequence goes on from NZ_JBZSYN010000042.1 coordinate 12,079, forward strand.
GCGTCTTCGCGCATCTGGAGCGAATCGCCGGGCGCTTCCCCTATGCGCTGAACCACGGGCCGGGCCCCGACGAGGTCGTGGTCTGGTGCTCGAACGACTATCTCGGCCAGGCCTGCAACCCTCGCGTCATCGAGGCCGGGCGCGCCGCGATGGCGGCGATGGGCGCGGGCTCGGGCGGCACGCGCAACATCTCGGGCACCAACGACCTGCACGTGCGCCTCGAGCAGCGGCTGGCCGAGCTGCACGGCAAGGAATCGGCGCTCCTGTTCACCTCGGGCTACGTCTCGAACGCGGCGACGCTGAAGACGCTGGGCACGCTGTTCCCCGACCTGATCATCTTCTCGGACGCGCTCAACCACGCCTCGATGATCGAGGGCATCCGGCACTCGGGCGCCGACAAGCGCATCTGGCGGCACAACGACCTGGCCCATCTCGAGGCGCTGCTCGCCGCGGCCGACCCGGCGGCGCCGAAGCTGATCGCCTTCGAATCGGTCTACTCCATGGACGGCGACATCTCGCCGATCCACGGCGTGTGCGACCTCGCCCGGCGCTACGGCGCCATGACCTATCTCGACGAGGTGCACGCGGTCGGCCTCTACGGCGCCCATGGCGGCGGCATCTCCGAGCGCGACGGTGCGGCGCACAGGCTGACCATCATCGAGGGCACGCTGGCCAAGGCCTTCGGCTGCATGGGCGGCTACATCGCCGGCTCGGCTGCCTGCATCGACGCCATCCGCTCGACCGCGGCGGGCTTCATCTTCACCACCTCGCTGGCCCCCGCGATCGCCGGTGCGGCGCTGGCCTCGGTCGAGGAGCTGATGCACCGGCCCGAGCTGCGCCAGTGCCACCAGGCGCGCGCCGCCCGGCTGAAGGCCCTGCTCGCCGCCGCCGGCCTGCCGGTGATGCCGTCCGCCACCCATATCGTGCCGCTTCTGGTGGGCGACCCGGTGCTCGCCAAGGCGGCCACCGACCGGCTGATGGCACGGCACGGCATCTACATCCAGCCGATCAACTATCCCACCGTGCCGCGCGGCACCGAGCGCCTGCGCATCACGCCCACGCCCCATCACGACGACCGGCTGATGCACCGGCTCGTGGCCGCGCTCGCCGAGACCTGGGCGGCGCTGGGGATCGGCGCCCGCGCCCGGCTCGCGGCGGAATGAGACCCCAGACCCGACGAACCGGAAACCCCAGGAGGCTCCCAATGAAGAAAGGACTGGCCGCTGCCATGGCGGCGCTCGCGACGCTCGCGATCGCCGGCCACGCCTTGGCCGACAGCGACGCGGCCGAAGGCGCCAAGATCTTCCGCAAGTGCAAGACCTGCCACATGATCGGCAACAACGCCCAGAACCGCGTCGGACCCGAGCTGAACGGCGTCGTCGGCCGCCCGATCGCCTCGGCGCCGGGCTACAGCTACTCCAGCGCCTTCGAGGCAAAGAAGAAGCAAGGCTTCACCTGGACCGAGGAGCACCTCGAGGCCTTCCTGAAGGACCCGATGCAGTACATCCCCGGCACCAAGATGCCGTTTGCCGGCCTGAAGCAGGCGGACCAGCGCGACGACCTGATCTCCTATCTCAAGCAGTTCAAGTAAGGCGCCCCGGCGCCGATGCCGCACCCCGGCGGGGCCCCGCGGGCGGCCCCCGCCGGGGCTTTTTCGTGCGGGGCGCGCGCCCGCGCGGCAAAAAGAAGGGGCGGTCCGGAGGGATCCGGGTGCCGCCCCAAAGGAAAGATCGTGTCCGATCTTAGGGGAAAACGAGCCCGGCGAACCGAGCGGATGCGAGTATTCACCGCGCCCGGGGCGGGTCGCCTTGATTTCGATCAAGCGGGTGTCGGCTCAGCCCTCGGCCTGAAGCGCCCGGGCCAGCTCGGCCGGCAGGCCCAGCGCCAACGCCGCGGCGCGGCCCGCCGCAGACATCTTGCGCCCGGTCCTGGCCACGATGTTGCGAATCTGCCCCGGATCGCGCCCCTGGGCGAAGTCGGCGAAGTACCAGCGCATGAAGACCAGCGCCGCCACGTCCTCGAGCGCCTGCACCTCGGCGTCGCGCTTGATCCCCTGCTTGCGGATGATGCGCGCGACGCGGGCGCAGTCCTCCTCGGCGTAGCCGGCCGCGCGCATGATGCCCGCGACCCGCTCGGCGTGGAAGCGGCCCAGCTCGGTGCGCCAGCGCAAGTACCCCTCGCGCCCCTCGGGATAGGCGCTGCGCGGGCTCTTCCAGCGCTCGATGTGCTGGCCGCGCGCGGCGATGCGCAAGGGCTCCGAGGCGTCGGGGCAGAAGCACACCAGCTCGGACGACATGCGCCGGCCGTAGACCAGCGCCGCCGGGCGCTGCTCGGCCCCCTCGCGCACCCGCTCGGGGTCGGCGGCGTTGGCCGCGTCGATCTCCTCCAGCACCCGGGCGAACCGCCCGCTCATTGCGCCTTGCTCCATGCCGCCGACCGGTCCTCCTCGGAATACTGGCGCAGCCGCGCCACGTCCGCGATGGCGGCGCGATTGTGCGTCACGCGCACGCCCGAGTCACGCAGCCGGGCGAAGGCGCGCGACAGCGACTCGGGCTTCATGCCCAGCCGCCCCGCGATCAGCACCTTGTCGTAGGGCAGGCGCACGGTACAGGCGCCCTCGGCGGCCGGGCACAGGCCGAGCAGGAACTCGGCGACCCGCTGCGCCCCGGTCTGCGCCTTGAGCTGCTCGACCTGGGCGATAACGCCCTGCAGGTGGCGAAACGTCGCGGCCAGCATCGCCCTGCACAGCTCGGGATGCGCGTCCATGGCCTCCAGGATCAGCGCGGCGCGGACCTGCATCAGCCGGCACTCGGTCACCGCCTCGGCCGTCACTGGGTAGGTCTCGCCGCGCAGCGCCACGGCCTCGCCGAAGCTGCGGCCGCCGGTGAAGACGCCGACCACCGCCTCGGCGCCGCCAGGCGAGATGCGATAGAGCTTGACCCAGCCCTCCAGCACCACGTGCACGAAGTCGGCCGGATCGCCCTGCAGGCAGATCGTGTCGCCGCGCGCATAGCCCTCAACCGCGGCGTGCGCCGTCAGCCTCTCGGCCAGCTCGCCGGGCAGCGAGGAGAACAGGATCGACTGGCGGGCGATCGCGAGGTCGGCCGGGCTTGGCATCGCGCTTCCTTCTGGCTCGGAACGGAAGCGACTCTGGCGCGGCCGGCGCGGCGCGACATTGAGATGGATCAAGCCGCCCCGCCGGCCAGCCGCGCCTGCGCCAGGCGCGCCACCTCGGGCACCTTTTCGCTGGTGGCGAGCCGGCCGCCCAGCACCTCGGCCAGCGGCACCCAGGCGGCGGCGCTGGCGTCCGACGCCGCCACCGGCTCGGCGCCGGGCGCGGCCAGCGGCGCGCACAGCACGGCGATCAGCGCGTAGTGGTAGGTCAGCGCCCCCGCCTCGTGCCGGATCACGTCGATCAGGGTGAGAAAGTCGCGCGCCTGGGCCGTGACGCCGGTCTCCTCGGCCAGCTCGCGCTCGGCGGCGGCGAAGGCCGTCTCGCCCGGCTCGACCCGGCCGCCGGGAAAGCCCCACAGCCCGGCGTCGGGCTCGTTGCGCCGGCGCACCAGCAGAACCCGGCCGTCTTCGACCAGCACCGCGAGCGCGGCAAGGACCGGCGCGCGCGCCACCTCAGAGCCTCACCCGGCCGTCCATCAGCAGCGCGGCCGGGCCGCCGAGCCGCACGCCCGAGATGGCGTCGGGCGGGCCCAGCACCTCGACCTCGCCGCGGCCGGGCCGGCCCATCCAGTGCCCCTGCTCGGCAGAGAACCGTGCGCTGCCGATCAGCCCGTTGGCCCACAGATAGGCGGCCATCGCCCCGGTGGCCGAGCCAGTAAAGGAATCCTCGGCCGGCAGCGGCGGCGGCAGCAACAGCCGCGCCGCGGTGTAGCCCGCGCCGGTGAAGCCCTGGGTGACGCACAGGAACGGCTCGGTGCAGTCGCTCGCGGGCTGCCAGTCGCGGAAGGCGTCGAGGTCGAGCCGCGCCCGCCTGAGCGCCTCGAGGTCGCGCAGCACCGCGATGCAATAGGCGGTGCCGGTCGAGACGGTCCGCGGCGTGCCGACGATATCGCCCGCTTTTAGCCCGTAGAGCGCGGCGATCTCGGCCGGCGCGTAGTCTCGGCCGAAGGTCGGCGCCGGCTGGGTCATGGTGTAGACGGTCTCACCGGCGCCGCGCCTGACCGCGATCTCGATCACCCCGGCGCCGATTTCCAGCGTGAATCGCTCGCGCCCGGCCAGCATCCCGGCCTCGTCCAGCGCCCGGCAGGTGGCCACCGTGGGGTGGCCGGCCATCAGGATCTCGCCGGTGGCCAGATAATAGCGGGCGCCGAAATCGGCCTTGTCGGAGTGCACCAGATAGGCGCATTCGGACAGCCCGGTCTCGCGCACCAGCGCGATGCGCGTCTCGACCGCCGCCTCGTCGGCATCGAACACCACCACGCAGGGATTGCCGCTCATCGGCTGCGGCGTGAAGGCGTCGATCCACATGGCGCGGTGCTCACTCGGCACTGGCCACGCCCTTCTCGCCCTGCCAGTGGCCTTCCTTCTTCAGCGCCTCGACCACGTTCTTGGGCATGTATTTCGCGTCGTGCTTGGCCAGCACCTGGGTGGCCTGGAAGGTGCCGTTGCGGTAATGGCCCTCGGCCACCACGCCCTGGCCCTCGGCGAACAGGTCGGGCAGGATGCCGGTATAGCTCACCGGCACGGTGGTCTTGCCGTCGGTGACGACGAAGCGCTCGGTGTCGCCCTCGCCACGCACCAGCGAGCCCTTCTCGACCAGCCCGCCGACGCGCAACAACTGGTCGGGCCGGTGCGCATGGGTCATCAGCTCGGTGGGCGAGAAGAAGAACACGATCGAATCGCGGAAGGCGAACGAGACCAGCGTCGCCGAGGCCGCGAGCAGCACGGCGCCGAGCGCCAGCATCTGGATGCGCCGGGCCTTCTTTCGCGTCATCGTCCGCGTCATCGTCGTGGTCTCCGCCGGATGTTCAGGCGCATTTTACCCCCGCGGGCCCGCCTGCGCATCATGACCGCTCGCCGCACCCAGACGGTTGACCACGGCGTTCACCTCGGCGCCGACCAGCAGCGCCAGCCCGGTGAGGTAGAAGAACAGGAGCGTCACGATCACCCCGGCCAGCGTGCCGTAGGTCACCGAGTAGCCGGGCGCGAAGGCCAGGTAGATCGACAGCCCCGTGGCCGCGATGCTCCAGATCACCACGCTCGACAGCACTCCGGGCCACAGCTTCAGCCCCCCCGTGGGGCGCGAGGGCAGCACCCGGTGCATCGCCCACAGCGAGGCGGAGAGCACGCTCAGACCCACCGTGTAGCGCACGATGTCGGCAATGCGCGGGATGTCGACATGCGTCCAGGCCTCGATCAGCAGGAACACCAGCGGCGCGAAGACGATCAGCGCCGAGAGCACGATGAAGACCAGGAACCCGCCCAGCACGAACACCACCGCGATCAGCCGCGACAGCGCCACGTGGCGCGCCCGCGGCACGCCATAGGCGCGGTCGAGCCCCAGCCGGATCGCCTCGACCCCGTTCGAGGCGGCCCAGACCGCGACCAGCGCCGAGATGGTCAGGATGCCGCCGCGGCGCTTGCCAATGACCTCGTAGAGCACCGGCTTGAGCGTCAGCGTGACGTGCTCGGGCACGCCGCGGAACAGCGCGTCCAGCGACATCTCGGCGCCCTGGTGGCCGACCACGAAGCCGGTCATCGCCATGGCGAAGATCAGGAAGGGAAACACCGCCAGCATCAGCGAATAGGCGATGTAGCCCGCGAACACCGAGCCGTCGTGCTCGACGAAGCGGGTGCTCACCGTCCACAGGAAGACGCCGGGCGCCCGCAGCGCCCAGTGCACCCGGATCACGGGAACAGCGGCGCCGCCATCAGCCCGGCGGTCTCCTCGAGGCCGAGCATCAGATTGGCGTTCTGCACCGCCTGGCCCGAAGCGCCCTTGACCAGATTGTCCAGCGCCGAGACGATGATCGCCCGCCCCGGCCGCCGGTCGGCCACGACCCCGATATGGCAGAAGTTCGAGCCGCGCACATGCCGCGTGTGCGGCGTCTCGCCCATGGGCAGGACATGCACGAAGGGCTCGCCCGCATAGCGCGCGGCCAGCGCCTCGTGCAGCGCCCGGGCCTCGCCGCGGACATAGATGGTGGCCAGGATGCCCCGGTTCTGCGGCAACAGGTGCGGCGTGAACGAGGCGCCCACGGCGCGCCCCGCGGCGCGGCTCAGCTCCTGGTCGATCTCGGCCATGTGGCGGTGGCGCCCGACGCCATAGGCGGCAAAGCCTTCCGAGACCTCGCCGTGCAGCATCGCCTCCTTGGCCGCGCGCCCCGCCCCGGTGACGCCCGAGGCGGCGTCGATCACGATCTCGTCGGGGTCCACCGCGCCGGCCTCGACCAGCGGCACCAGCGGCAGGAGCGCGGTGGCGACATAGCAGCCGGTGTTGGCGACCAGCCGCGCGGGCCGGATCTCGTCGCGGTAGAACTCGGGCAGGCCATAGACCGCGGTCTCCTGCAACGCCGGTGCGCGGTGGGCGTGGCCGTACCACTCGGCATAGGCCGCCGGGTCGCGCAGCCGGAAGTCGGGCGAGAGGTCGACCACCTTCAGCTCCGCGGGCAGCCCGGCCACGATCTCCTGCGTGGTGCCGTGGGGCAGGGCGCAGAACACCAGCTCGAGCGCGGCGAAGTCCACCTCCTCGACGCTCACCAGCCGCGGCAGGCGCAAATGGCGCAGATGCGGGAACACCTCCTGCATCGCCGCACCCGCCTTGCGCTCGCCGGTCAGCGCGGCGATCTGCAGCGCGGGATGCGTGGCGATCAGGCGCACCAGCTCGGCGCCGGTATAGCCGCTCGCCCCGAGGATCGCGATCCTGTGTCCGCTCATGGCAGCTTCTCCCCCGTCCCGGACCCGCCTACCCGATCGTGCGGGCCATCGCAACGGCCATCGCAACCGCCACGGCCATCGCCCTTTCGCACAGCCCCGGCGCTTTCGCGCGTCCGGCCCCGATGCTAGGCTCGCCCGCACCGGGCCCCCGCCCGGCAGGGCAAGGACGGACAGGCATGCGTGTTCTGGTCACCGGCGGCGCCGGCTATGTCGGCAGCCACACGCTTCTCGAGCTGCTCGGCGCCGGGCACGAGGTGCTGGTGGTCGACAGCCACGTCAACAGCGCGCCCGAGGCGCTCGACCGCGTCGCCGGGCTGGCCGGGCGCGACCTCGCCCGCCTGGTGTGCGACCTGCGCGAGACGGCGCGGCTCATCGCCGCCTGCCGCGACTTCGCGCCCGAGGCGGTGATCCACTTCGCCGGGCTCAAGGCGGTGGGCGAGTCGGTCGAAAATCCGGTGCTCTACTACGACAACAACGTCGGCGGCACGCTCTCCTTGATCGCCGCCATGGGCGCGTCGGGCTGCCGGCGGATCGTCTTCTCCTCCTCGGCCACGGTCTATGGCGCACCGCGCTACCTGCCCTGCGACGAGGTGCATCCGCTCGCCCCGCTCAACCCCTATGGCCGCACCAAGCTGATGATCGAGCAGATCCTGGGCGACTGGGCGGCAGCGGAAGGGGGCGGGAAATCGGGCGCCGCGGCCGTGCTGCTGCGCTATTTCAACCCGGTCGGCGCGCATGCCTCGGGCCTCATTGGCGAGGACCCGCGCGGCATCCCCAACAACCTGATGCCGCTGGTCTGCCAGGTGGCCGCAGGGCGGCGCCCGGCGCTCGAGGTCTATGGCGAGGACTACGACACGCCCGACGGCACCGGCCTGCGCGACTACATCCATGTGTGCGACCTCGCGCGCGCCCATGTCGCGGCGCTCGAGCGCGCCGCGAGCCATGCGGGCGCCGAGGCGATCAATGTCGGCACCGGCCGCGGCACCTCGGTGCGCGAGCTGGTCAGCGCCTTCGAGCAGGCCTCGGGCCGGCGCATCCCGGTCCGCATCGCGCCGCGTCGCGCGGGCGACGTGGCGGTCTCGCTCGCCGACCCCGCGAAGGCGCACGAGCTCCTGCGCTGGCGGGCGGAGCTCGACCTCGACGAGATGTGCCGCTCGGCCTGGGCCTTCCAGCAGAAGAACCCGCTGGGCTACGCCGGCTGAGGGCGGGCGGGCCCGATCACAGGATCGGCACCCCGACGCCTTCGCGACCCGCGGGGCAGCCCGCGCCGGGCGCGCCGGCGGCCGCGAAATAGGCTCGGGCCGCGGCCTCGTCCGGCAGGGCCTGCCAGCGCCGGCGCCGGGCGTCGTAGACCAGCAGCTTGCCGCCATAGGCATAATGCCTGGGCTCGCCGTAGATCGAGGTCTCGATGCCCGCCGGTCCCACCGTCGTGCGGTCGGTCGCCACGTCGGCACGCAGCGTCGGGTCGCGATAGATCAGCTGCAGCGCGCCGGTCATGTCCCAGTAGGTCTCGAACACGATGCCGGGGCCGACATAGGGGCAGACCCCGTCGAGCAGGACCACCGCGCCCTTGGGCAGCGTCGGCCGCCCGTCCCGGATCGCGGCCAGCACCCGCGCCTGCCGCGCCGCCGCCTCGCTCCAGTAGCCGGCGATGGTGGCATCGATCAGCACGCCCGAGCCCGCAACGAAGCCGACCAGCGCGGCCAGCACCGCGGCCCGCACCCGGCCCGAGCGCGCCTGCGCCGCCAGCCAGCCGATCGCGCCGACGAAGGCCAGCGCCACCCCGAGCGCGGCGGCCATCGACACCCGGTTGCCAATGCCGGTGGGCGTGAGGACGATCTGCGGCGTGGCCAGGAAGGGGGCGTAGCCCACCAGGAACACGACCAGCCCGGCCAGCACCGCCTGCGCCCAGCCGCGGGCGTTCGCGGTCGCCGTCGGCTCGCGGCGCGCCGCGGCATGGACACAGGCGAAGACCACGAGGCCGATCGCCAGCGCCCAGCCGATCCGGCCCGGCGCGGCCTGCCCACGCAGCAGCACCCACAACGTGCCGGGCAGGCCGATGCCGTATTCGACGAAATCGATATAGAGCGCCCGCCACAGGTTCAGCCCGTACTCGGCGCCGGCCTGGAGCGGGGAGAGGAAGAGGTAGACCTGCCGGCCCAGGTAGGCCAGCGCGCCGTGGCTCATGTGCACGCGGTTCGAGGTCGCGAACTTGAACGCGGCCGCGGCGCCGATCAGCACCAGATAGATCAGCGCCGACGCCCGGATGCGGGCGCCCAGGGCGGGCCGGGCCGGGTCCTGTGCGGGCGCCTGCCTGGCGCCGAGATAGGCGATTGCCGGGTTGAGCAGGAACAGGAACACGGTGATCTCATAGGCCAGCACGCTGGCCACGAAGCCCAGCACGCTCACCAGCTTCCACGCCCAGAAGCGCAGGCGCCCGGCCGCGATGCCGCGCAGGTCGGCATAGAGGCTGACGAGATAGGCCAGCACGCTCAGCGGCACCTGGAAGGCGGCGAGCCAGAACCGGTCGGTGGCATAGTGCGGCATCAGCACATAGACCAGCGGCACGGCAATCAGCAGCACCCGCGCCTGGCGCAGCTCGCGCAGCACCAGGTAGAGCAGCACTGCCCCGGCGACGATCATGGCGGCATTGACCAGATGGTAGCCCAGCGGCGCGAGCCCGAACGCCTGGTAGAGCACGGTCACGTAAAGAATGTGCAGCGGGCGCGCCCGGTTGATCGGCAAATCGTAGAGCACGTGAAACAGGCTGCCGGTGTCCTGGTGGCCGGCGAGCGAGAACGCAGCCAGGAAGGACCAATCGTCGGAATAGAACCCCAGCCGCGCGATCCAGGGCAGGAACGCCGCCAACGCAATCGCCGCAACCAGCAGGCAGTCGTGGGCGGCAACCCCGGCCCCGACCTTGCCGGCTCGGTCGAGCGCCTCCTCCTCCGGAGCGGCGTGCAGCATCAGCCCGCCGCGCCGTGCCATGTCGCCCCATGTCGCGCGCAGCCACCCGGCGGCGCGGGCGAGCGGACGCGCGCCGAACAGGGCGAGGCCGATCAGCGCGGCGCCCGCCGCCGCATCCGCCCAGCCGCCGCGCGCCAGCGCCTCGAGCGCGCCGCCCGCGCCATGCCTGAGCGCCCGCGCCACGGGCGCGAGCAGCAGCCCGCAGCCCGTCAGGGCGAGGAGCAAGCGTATCGGCACAACCGCCATCGGGGCACCATGCGCGTGAGGGGACAACCACCCCGGGGACAACCGCCCGGGGACAACCGCCCGGGGACAACCGCCCGGGGACAACCGCCCGGCGACAACCGCCCGGCGACAACCGCTCGGGCACAACCTTCGGGCCTCGCCCGGCCGATGTCCACCGGCCGCGGCGGCCCGCCCGGGGCCCGGATGAC
>NZ_JBZSYN010000043.1:0-29862 GCF_058622915.1 Thermohalobaculum sp.
CCAGGCCGTCCGGTGCGTATCCGAGCGCGAGCTCGCCCGCGTCGAGGGCCGCGCCATAGGGCTGGCCGAGAAAGGGCAGCAGCAGGCGCGGCGCCGACCAGTCGATATCGAAGTGCCGCGCAAAGGCGCTTTCCGCGCCGTGGCGCAGCACGTCGCGCCACCACGGGTTCTGGGGCGAGGCCGCCATGTGGTTCGGCACGATGTCGAGGATCAGCCCGAGGCCGGCCTGCCTGAGCGCCGCCGAGAGCCGCTCGAAGCCCTCCATGCCGCCGAGGCTCGCGTCCAGCCGCCCGTGGTCGGTCACGTCGTAGCCGTGGCTGGAGCCGCTCGCCGCCTGGAACAGCGGCGAGGCGTAGAGGTGGCTGACGCCGAGCCCGGCCAGATAGGGCACCAGCCGGGTGGCGCGGTCGAAGTCCATGCCGTGGCGGAATTGCAGCCGGTATGTGGCGCGCGGCAGGCTCATCGCGGCCGCGCGCCGCGCATTGCCGCGACATGGGCGCGCCAGCCCGGGTGATCGGCCAGCCGCTCGAGCCCCAGGGGCAGGCGATGACGCCAGTTGGAATGTTCGTCCACCGTGCCGGGCACGTTGACCTGGCTGGTCAGCCCCAGCGCATCCTCGAGCTGGAGTGCCATCAGCCGGCAGGGGCCTTGGGCGATGGCGGCGTAGAGCTTCGGAGAGACCTCTCGTGCAGAGGTCGCGCCGAACCGCTCGGCCAGGGCGCGACGCACGGCATTGCGCGCGGCCGCAAGCGCGTGGCGCTCGTCGGCCGAGATCATCCCGAGATCGCGCCGCAGGTCGAGGTCGGCGCCCTCCCACCAGCTGGCGAGCGGCGGCATGTCGTGCGTGGCGAGGCAGGCCAGCGCGTCCCGCGGCCAGCGGTTGAGGAAGGCGAAGCGCGCCTTGTCGTCCTCGAAGAAGAAGACACGGTAGCCGTGGATGCGCCGGCGCTCCATCAGTGGCCGGAAGCCTTCTGGCACCACGCCAAGGTCCTCGCCGATCACCATCGCCCGCGCGGTCTGCGAGGTCTCCGCCAGCCGCGCCAGCATCACGGACAGGGGATAGCGCACATAGGCGCCCTCGGTCGCCGGGGCGCCGCGCGGGATCAGCCAAAGCCGCGCGAGGCTCATGGCGTGGTCGATGCGGATCGCGCCGGCGTGCCGCATCACGGCTGCAAGCGTTTCACCGAAAGGCCGGCCGGCCAGCTCGGCGATGCCGACCGGCGAATGGGGCGCGAGGCCCCAGTCCTGCCCGGTGGTGCTGAAGCCGTCCGGCGGTGCCCCGACCGAGACGGCCGGCACGGTGATCTCCGGCGCCGACCAGGCCGAGGAGCCATCGGGTGCTGCCCCGACCGCGAGATCGAGGTAGAGGCCGATGCGCATTCCGGCCTCGCGTGCGGCCCGCTGCGCGCGTGCAAGCTGGACATCCGCCTGCCATTGCAGCCAGCAATGGTAGTCGATGCGCCCGGCGTGACGGGCCGCGAAGGCCCGGACCTCGGCGCTTTCCCGGTTGCGATAGGCTGCGGGCCAGCCGCTCCAGGCGGCGCCATGCCCCTCGGCGGCCATCGACTCCGAGATCGCCTCGAACAGCGCATGCGCCTCGAGCCCATCGCCCTGCGCGGCGCGAAAGGCACGGAAGGCGGCGCGGTTCGCGGCCGTCCAGGGGAACGCGGCGAACAGGCGCGCAAGCACACGCGCCTTGAGCGCCGCCACACCGGGCCCGTCGAGCAGTGCGGCACCGCGCAGGCGGGCTGCCGCCTCCGCCTCGTCGGGGGCGAGACCCGCGAAGCCCTCGATCCACTCGGGCGCCAGATAGAGCGGGTTGAGGAAGCGCCGGTTCGAGGGGAAGAACGGGCTGAGCCGCTCGGGCGCGCTCCAGAAAAGCGCGTGCAGCGGGTTGATGCCCACGAAGTCCGCGCCTTCGGCCGCCGCCAGCCGGCAAAGCGCGGCGAGATCGGCGAAGTCGCCCATGCCGAGATTGCGCTCGGAGTCGAGCGCGGGGAGCTGGCAGGTCACGCCCCAGGCGCGCGCGTCCTCGAGCTCGGGCGGCACGTGACAGTGCGGCGCGCCGGCCTCGGCAAGCGCCTCGCGGATGCCCGAGGGCGGCTTCGCTGCCGTGCGTTCGAGGCCGAACAGCTCGGCCAGCGCCGCCAGCGTGCGGTCCGGCACGACGTGCTCGCGGGCGTCGAACCCCACATAGGCCGGCTCGATCCCGTGCGAGGCGCACAGACGCGCGAGGGCGCCGGTCACGGTGCGTCCTCGAGCGTGACCCGCACCGCCCAGGCATCGCGCTTCATGCGGCCAAGATGCGCGAGCTCGCGGGCCGGCAGCGCGGCCTCGAAGGGCGTGCCGCCGAGGTTGGCGACGATCCCGAGCCGGCTGCCGTCACCCAGGGTCCAGCGCGCCTCGACCCCGCGCGCCCCGCGGGCATCGACGCTTCCGTTCATGGAGCGGATGCCGGGCAGACGCGGGGCGATCTCCTCGGCACGGACGTGCAGCAACTCCCGCACGAGCCCAAGGCGGGCGCGGCCCGCTTCGTTGTCGATCCCCGACCAGTCGAGGCGCGAGCGCTCGAAGGTCGCCGGGCTGTTCGGGTTGGGGATCCTCTCGCGGGTCGCTTCGTCGGCGAACTGGCGCCAGCGGGCGAACTCGCGCCGGCGGCCCTTGCGCACCGCCTCGGCCAGCTCGCCGTGGAAGTCGCAGAAGAACTGGAAGGGCCGGGTCTCGCCCCATTCCTCGCCCATGAAGAGCATCGGCACCATGGGCGAGAGCAGCAGGATGGCCGTCAGCACCTCCACCGCCGCGGGCGGGGCCAGCGTGGTCAGCCGTTCGCCGAAGGCGCGGTTGCCGGTCTGGTCGTGGTTTTGCAAGAAGTTGACGAAGGCCAGCGGGGGCAGGTGGGCCGAGGGCTCGCCGCGCGGCGCTCCGCCCCGATGCGGCGACGGGCGCCCCTGCTGTACGAAACCGTCGCGCAGGGCCGTGACCATGTCGCCGCGCGGGTCTTGCGCATAGTCGCCGTAATAGCCGTCGTCCTCGCCCGTCGCCAAAACGTGGGCGACGTGGTGGAAGTCGTCGTTCCACTCGCCGTCGTAGAGCAGCGCCCGCCCTCGTGCGTCGCGGCGGTGGAGACGCGTCACGTTGCGGTCGTCCTCGGTGGTCAGGTGCACCTCGCGTCCGAAGTCGTGCGCCCGCACGGCGCTGGCGAGCTCCTCGACAATCGGGGGGTCGGAAGCGTCCTGGATGGTGTCGATCGCGTCCAGTCTAAGCCCGTCGATCCGGTACTCGTCGAGCCAGTAGAGCGCGTTGTCGATGAAGAAGCGGCGCACGGCCGGGCGGTCGAAGGCGATGGCGGCGCCCCAGGGCGTGTGCTGCTCGGGGTGGAAGAACTCCGGCGCGTAGACATGCAGGTAATTTCCGTCCGGTCCGAAGTGGTTGTAGACCACGTCGAGGAAAACCATCAGCCCGCGCGCATGCGCCGCGTCGACCAGTCGCTTCAACCCCTCCGGCCCGCCATAGGCGCGGTGCGGCGCATACAGCAGAACGCCGTCATAGCCCCAGCCCCGGTTGCCCGAGAACTGTGCCGCGGGGCACAGCTCGACCGCGGTGATACCCGTTGCCGCCAGATGGTCGAGGCGCTTGGCGATGCCGTCGAAGTCACCGCTCGGCGAGAAGGTGCCCGTGTGCAGCTCGTAGAGCACGGTCTCGTGCCAGGGCCGCCCGCGCCAGGCGTTGCGCCACTCGAAGGCGCGCGGATCGACCAGGACCGAGGGGCCGTGCACGTCGCCGGCCTGCATGCGCGCGGCGGGATCGGGCACCTCGTGGCCCGCCACGGCGAAGGTGTAGGGGGTGCCGGCCAGCGCGGCCAGCTCGGTCTCGAACCAGCCGTCGGCGCTCCTGTCCATGCCGTGCCTCGCGCCGTCGAGGCAAACCGCGGCTTGCTCCAGCCCGGGGGCCCACAGACGAAAGCGCGAGCGGCCGTCCGCCACGGGCTCCGCGCCCCAGGTCTTGGGGAAATGCGCATGGCTCACTTCAGCGCCTCCAGCGTCTCGAGCAGCAGAACGGCGCGCGCGGGTACGGTGATGTCGTTGCCCGAGGCAATGGCCTCGCGCTCGGAAAGGACCTCGGCCGCGGCGCTGTCGACGATCAGACGCCACTTCACTGGCGCCTCGCGCGCGGGCAGACGGAAGGTGAGGTCCTGTTCCGAGGCGTTGGTCAGCAAGAGCAGCGACCGCTCGCCGGCGCCGCTGAGCATCAGGCCGACCGCCTTGTCCTCGGCGTTGGACCAGTCGTCCCAGTCCATCTCGCCCCCGTCCGGCTTGAGCCAGGCGACGTCGCGGAATGACGCCGCGCCGGTCGGCTGGCCATGGCGGAATTTGTTGGGACGCAACAGGTGCCGGCTCTTGCGGATCACCACAAGCCCGCGCAGGAAGTCGGAGAAGTCGGGATTCCGCGCGCCCTCCCAGTCCAGCCAGCTGATCTCGCTGTCCTGGCAGTAGGCATTGTTGTTGCCCTGCTGGCTGCGCCCGATCTCGTCGCCCATCAGCAGCATCGGCGTGCCGTGGCTGAGCATCAGCGTGGCGATCGTGGCGCGGCGCAGCCGGTCGCGCAGCGCCAGCACGTCCTCGTCGTCGGTCGGGCCTTCGACGCCGCAGTTCCAGCTCAGATTGTGGTCGTGGCCGTCGCGGTTGTCCTCGAGGTTCGCCTCGTTGTGCTTGGCGTCGTAGGCCCACAGGTCGGACAGCGTGAACCCGTCATGGGCGGTGACGAAGTTGATGCTCGCCCAGGTCCGCCGCCCGCGCCGGTCGAACTGCGGCGCCGAGCCGAGCAGCCCGGCGGCCAGGTCCCTGCGGCCGTCCGGGTCGCCCCGCCAATAAGAGCGCACCGCATCGCGAAAGGCGTCGTTCCACTCGGCCCAGCCGGGCGGGAAACTGCCCAACTGGTGGCCGTTGGGGCCGACATCCCAGGGCTCGGCAATCAGCTTGACCTGCTGCAGCACCGGATCCTGGCCGACCGTGTCGAAGAAGATCGCGCTGGGGTCGAACTGGTCATAGTCGCGCCCCAGCGCCGTCGCGAGGTCGAAGCGGAAGCCGTCGACGTGGCACTCCTCGACCCAGTAGCGCAGCGAGTCCATCACCATCTGCATGACGCGCGGGTGGCTCAGGTTCATGGTGTTGCCGCAGCCGGTCGTGTCGTAGTAGTGGCGCCGGTCTTCGGCCAGCGCGTAGTAGCTGGCGTTGTCGATGCCCCGGAACGAAAACGTCGGGCCCATGTGATCGCCCTCGGCGGTGTGGTTGTAGACCACGTCCAGGATCACCTCGATCCCCGCCTCGTGCAGCCGTTTGACCATGAACTTGAACTCGTCAATCCCGTGGCCGGGCGAGATGTAGCGGCCGGCGGGCGCGTGAAAGCATAGCGTGTTGTACCCCCAATAATTGACCAGCCCCTTGTCGACCAGGTGCCGGTCGTCCACCGGCGCCTGTACCGGCAACAGCTCGATCGCGGTCACGCCCAGCCGCGTCAGGTGCCGGATCACGCGCGGATCGGCGAGCCCCGCAAACGTCCCGCGAATTTGCTGCGGCAGGTCGGGGTGCAACTGGGTCAGCCCCTTGATGTGGGCCTCGTAGATGACGGTCTCGGACCAGTGTCGGCGAGGACGGATGTCTTCGCCCCAGGTGTAGGCGGGGTCGATCACCATGCATTTCGGCATGACCCGGGCGCTGTCGCGCCGGTCCATGCTGAGGTCGCCGCGCGGCGAGCCCACGCGGTAGCCGAAACAGGCGTCGTGCCAGTGGATTTCGCCCGACAGCGCCTTGGCATAGGGGTCGACCAGAAGCTTGTTGGGGTTGAACCGGTGGCCCTGGTCGGGCGCGTAGGGCCCATGCACGCGGTAGCCGTAGAGCTGCCCGGGCCGCACGTCGGGCAGATAGCCGTGCCACACCTCGTGGGTGAACTCGGGCAGGGTGACGCGAGCGGTCTCGCGCCGGCCCTTGGGGTCGAACAGGCACAGTTCGACCTTGGTCGCATTGGCCGAGAACAGCGCGAAGTTCACGCCGGAGCCGTCCCAGGTGGCGCCAAGCGGATTCGGCAGCCCCGGCAGAACCCGGTAGGCCATGTCAGGTCATTCCTTCAGGTGAGTTCGGGCTCGAGGACAATCGTGCCGAGCGGCGGCAGGGTCAAGCGCAGCGAGGCGGGCCGCCCGTGCAGCGGCACGGCCGCTGCCTCGACCCGGCCGCCGTTTCCGATGTTCGCGCCGCCGTAGATCGCCGCGTCGGTGTTGAGCCGCTCGCGCCAAGAGCCGCCCTGGGGCACGCCGATCCGGTAGTCGTGGCGCACCACCGGCGTCATGTTGCACACCACCACGGCGCGCTCGCCACCCGGGCCGCGGCGCTCGTAGGAGAACACGCTCTGCTCCACGTCGCCGCCCTCGATCCAGGCGAAGCCCGCCGGCTCGCAATCGAGCCCGTACAGCGCGGGGCTCTCGCGGTAGAGGGCGTTGAGGTCGCGCACGAGCGCCTGAAGCCCGGCATGGTCGGCCTGCGCCAGCAGGTGCCAGTCGAGCGAGCGGTCGTGGCTCCACTCGCGCTCCTGGCCGAACTCGCCGCCCATGAACAGCAGCTTCTTGCCCGGATGCGTCCACATGAAGCCGTAATAGGCGCGCAGGTTGGCGAACTTCTGCCAGCGGTCTCCGGGCATCTTGGCGATCAGAGAGCCCTTGCCATGCACCACCTCGTCGTGGCTGAGCGGCAGCACGAAGTTCTCCGAGAAGGCATAGTCGATGCCGAAGGTCATCTGGTGGTGGTGGTACTTCCGCCAGGCCGGGTCCTTCGACATGTAGACCAGCGTGTCGTGCATCCAGCCCATGTTCCACTTGAAGTCGAAGCCGAGACCGCCCTGCTCGACGGGCCGGGAGACCCCGGGGAAAGCAGTCGACTCCTCGGCGATGGTGACGCGCCCCGGGTGGCGCTCCGCCACCAGCCGGTTGACCTCGCGCAGGAAGGCGATGGCCTCGAGGTTCTCGCGCCCGCCATAGATGTTGGGAACCCACTGGTCGGCCGGGCGCGAGTAGTCGAGGTAGAGCATCGAGGCCACGGCGTCGACGCGCAGCCCGTCCACGCCATAGCGGTCGAGCCAGAACAGCGCGTTGGCGGCGAGGAAGTTCGCCACCTCGCGCCGGCCGAAATTGTAGATCAGCGTGTTCCAGTCCATGTGGAAGCCGAGCCGCGGGTCGGCGTGCTCGTAGAGATGGGTGCCGTCGAAGCGCCCCAGCCCGTGCGGATCAGTGGGGAAATGCGCCGGCACCCAGTCGATGATGACGCCAAGCCCCGCGGCATGGCAGGCCTCGACCAGCCGGCGGAAGCCCTCCGGGTCGCCAAAGCGCGCGGTCGGGGCATAGAGCCCGACCGGCTGGTAGCCCCAGGAGCCGGTGAACGGGTGCTCGGAGACCGGCAGGAACTCGAGATGCGTGAAGCCCATCTCACGCGCATAGGGCACCAGCGTCTCGGCCAGCTCGTCATAGCTGAGCCAGCGATCGCCCTCGGCCCGCCGCCACGAGCCCAGATGCACCTCGTAGACCGAGACCGGCGCGTTTCGTGCCTGCCGCGCGGCGAGCGCCTGGTCCCATTTCGGCTCCCGCGCCGGCTCGGGCAGCGCATGGATCACGGAGGCCGTCGCGGGGGGTGCCTCGTGGCGCAAGCCCACAGGGTCGGCCTTCAGCGGCTCGACCTCCCCGGCGGCGCCGACGATCTCGAACTTGTAGCGCGTGCCGGCGCCGACGCCGGGCAGGAACAGCTCCCAAACCCCAGGCCGGTGGCGCAGGCGCATCGGGTGCCGCCGCCCGTCCCAGAAGTTGAAGTCCCCCACGACGCTGACCCGCCTGGCGTTCGGAGCCCAGACCGCAAAGGCCGTGCCGTCCACGCCTTCGTGGCGTACTGGCCGGGCGCCGAGCCGGGTGTAGAGCTCGAGATGCCGCCCCTCGGCAATCAGGTGCGCGTCGAGGTCGCCCAGGATCTGCCCGAACGCGTAAGCGTCGTGGCCGGTCCAGTCCTTGCCGTCGCCATGAAAGGCCAGCCGGTAGTCGAAGCGCTTCTTGCGCCGCGGCAGGTAGCCGGCAAAAACGCCCGCCTCGTGCACGCGGGCCAGCTCCGCCACCGTCTTGCCGCGCGCATCCGTGACCGAGGCCTGCGACGCCCCCGGGTCGAAGGCCGCGACCCTCAGGCCCTCCGGCGTCTCGTGCATGCCCAGCCAGCGGAACGGGTCGGCCAGCCGGCCGATGGCGATCTGCTCGCACACGTCGGCCGGCAGGGGGCCGTCGGTCGTCTCCATATCGGGGCGCATCACTTGCCTCCGTCGAGCAGCGTCAGCGCGCCCCGCACCGGGATCGACAGCCAGCCGGGGCGGTTCGCTGCCTCATAGCCGATTTCGTAGAACACCTTTTGCAGCAGGAAGAGGCGCAGCAGCTCCTCGCTGCCAACGCCGCCTGTCGCGGCCTCGTAAGCTTCGAGGAATCGCCGGCGCGACCAGTCGAGCCAGGCCTGCGCCGTGGCGTCGGCGCGCTCCGAGCCCGCGCCCTTGGCGCGCAGCCGGTCCAGCGCGGCGAAGGCGGCGTAGTCGAAGCTTCGCAGCATCCCGGCTACGTCGCGCAGCGGCGAGGACTTGGCGCGGCGCTCCTCGAGGCTGCGCCGCGGCTCGCCCTCGAAGTCGATGATGACGACGTCGGCATGGGCCACCAGCACCTGCCCCAGATGGTAGTCGCCATGGATGCGCGTTTTGCGCCCGGCGGGCCGGGTGCGGCCGAGCTGGCGGATGAGGCCCTCGACCTCGCGCCGCCCGGCGATCAGCGCCTCGAGCTCCGGCGTCTTCGGGGCGCCATCGAGGCGGCGGAATGCATCGGCAGCCTGGGCCCGCACGTCGGCGGTCCAGGCCGTGATGTCGGCCCTGGTGATCCGTTCGGTGCCGAACGCCTTGTCCCGGCTGGGCGTTGCCAGCGCACGGTGCAGCTCGCCGGTGCGTTGGCCGATCACCTCGGCGATGTCCAAGGGGAAGGGGAAGCCCTTCTCGCCGTCCACCGGCTCCTCGAGGTGCTCGGTCATCACCTTTTCCTCGATCTCGCGCGTCAGCGCGTCGATCGTCACGCCCCAGGCGTCACCCTGGTTGGGAACGAAGGCGAAGCAGGCGGCGACGGTGGCCGGCTCCTCGCCGTCGCGGGCGATGCGTGCCTCGCCGAGGAACGCCGGGGTGTTCGGGAAGGCGGCGCGCTCGGTCAGGAAGCGGCCGATCTCGATGTCCGGCTGCCGGCCCGGCCGGAGCCGGCGGTAGATCTTCAGCATGCCCTTGTCGCCGAAGGCGACGCAGACATTCGACTGCTCGACGCCCAGGGGCCGGCGGTCCTGCACGTCCTCGAGCGCGGCCAGGCCCTCGGTTCCGTCGGCGCTGAACGCCAGGCCGCCCGACTCGACCTCGCTGCCCGCGCGCATGGCCGCGACCATCGCCTCGGCAAATCCGGGGTCGCGCGCGGCGTCCACCAGGGCGCCGAGGCGGTTGGTGCGCCGCAGCCGCGCCAGAGTCTGGGCCAGGGTCGGTGCGCCGAACTGCACGTGCTCCTCGCCCCACAGCGCCATCAGGGGCAGAAAATAGGTCTGCGCGCCGCTCTCGGCGGTCGCCACCTCGGCCACGTTCAGGGTGTAGCCCTGGCCAAGCTCCGGCCCCGGGGCCACGTCGATGCGGCTGATCCGCTCGCCCTTGGCGCCGTACCAGCGCTGGAGCGGCAGGAATTCGGGCAGCACCTCGCGGCACAGCCGGTCGCACGATTCGCCCTTGAGCGCCTCGGAGGCCTTGAGGGTGCGGCAGGTCAAGGTCACGAACTCGGGCAGGATTTCCTGCATCGGCTGGTGCCAGGCGGGCAGGGTGGCCTCGCCCGCAAGCTGGAACCAGAAGAAGCCGTAGGGCGGCAAGGTCAGCATGTAGGGCAGATCACCGATCGGCGGGAAGGCGGTGCCGCCGTCCATCTCCACCGGCACCATGCCGCGATATTCCGAGAGGTCGAGCTCGGCCGCCTGCGCCGAGCGCGAGACGTTGAAGACGCAGAGCATCACCTCGTCGTCCCAGTTGCGTGTATAGGCCAGCACCTTGCGGTTGCGTGGGTAGAGCAGCCTCAGATGGCCGCGCCCGAATGCCTTCTCGCGCGCCCTGACCCGGGTCATCCGCTTCATCCAGTTGAGCAGCGAGCCGGCGTTGGAGAGCTGGGCCTCGACGTTCACGGCCTCGTAGCCATAGACCGGGTCCTGGATGATGGGCAGGAACAACTGTTGCGGGTTGGCGCGGGAGAAGCCGCCGTTGCGGTCGGCCGACCACTGCATCGGCGTGCGCACGCCGTCGCGGTCGCCGAGGTAGTAATTGTCGCCCATGCCGAGCTCGTCGCCGTAATAGATCACCGGCGTGCCTGGCATCGAGAACAGCATGCCGTTCATCAGCTCGATCTTGCGCCGGTCGTTCTGCATCAGGGGCGCGAGGCGGCGCCGGATGCCCAGATTGATCCGCGCCCGCCGCTCACCGGCGTAGAACGACCACATGTAGTCGCGCTCGCGGTCGGTCACCATCTCGAGCGTCAGCTCGTCGTGGTTGCGCAGGAAGATCGCCCACTGGCATGGGTCCGGGATGTCCGGGGTCTGGCGCAGGATGTCGGTGACCGGGTGCCGGTCCTCCTGCGCCAGCGCCATGTACATGCGCGGCATGAGCGGAAAGTGGAAGGCCATGTGACACTCGTCGCCCTCGCCGAAATAGGGCCGCGTGTCCTCGGGCCACTGGTTCGCCTCGGCCAGCAGCATCCGGTCGGGATAGTGCTTGTCCACCTCGGCGCGGATCTTCTTCAGCACCTCGTGCGTCTCGGGCAGGTTCTCGTTGTTGGTGCCGTCGCGCTCGATCAGGTAGGGGATGGCGTCGAGCCTGAGCCCGTCGACCCCCTTGTCGAGCCAGTAGCGCATGACGCGCAGGACCTCCTTCAGCACCTGCGGGTTGTCGAAGTTCAGATCCGGCTGATGGGCGTAGAAGCGGTGCCAGTAGAAGGCGTTGGCGACCGGGTCCCAGGTCCAGTTCGACTTCTCGGTGTCGAGAAAGATGATGCGCGTGCCCTGGTATTTCTCGTCGGTGTCGGACCACACGTAGAAGTCCCGCTCCTTGCTCCCGGGCGGCGCCTGGCGCGCGCGCTGGAACCAGGGGTGCTGATCCGAGGTGTGGTTGATGACCAGCTCGGTGATCACCCGGATGCCGCGCCGGTGGGCCTCCTCGAGGAACCGGTCGAAGTCCTCCATGTCGCCGTAGGAGGGGTTGATCGAGGTGTAGTCCGCGATGTCGTAGCCGTCGTCGCGCAGGGGCGAGGGATAGAACGGCAGCAGCCAGATCACGTTGACACCCAGCCCCTCGATATAGTCGAGACGCTGCATCAGGCCCTCGAAGTCGCCGATGCCGTCGTTGTTGGCATCGTGGAACGCCTTGACGTGGAGCTGATAGATCAGGGCGTCCTTGTACCAGTCGGGCTGGCTGCGATCGATCAGCGACTTGGCCCGGGCCTTGGTCCTGGTGCGATTGCGGGGCTTCGCTGCGGTCTTGGGGGCATCCATCGGCACGCTCATTCGCTCGCAAAGGCTGGATGCTGCAGCGACCAGATGGCATAGGGCCGCTCATCGGGCGTCAGCCAGACGTGCTGCATCTTGCCCTCCCACTGGAAGTCTTGGTTGGTCACCAGATCGGTCCCCTCGATGGTCGCATGGTCGGGCAGGTCGAACTCCCACAGTGGCACCTCGATCGCCGCGCCTTGTGCGTGATGCGGATCGAGATTGACCGCAAACACAACGAAATCGGACAGATCCGGTGTGAACTTCGCGTAATAGAGGATATGTTCGTTCCAGGCGTTGTAGAACTTCAGCCCCTCCATTTGCCGCAGCGCCGGGTGTTCCGTCCGGATCCGGTTCAACAGCCGGATGTCGTCCTTGATATGGCCGGGCCGGTCGAAGTCCCATGCCTTCAGCTGGTACTTCTCGCTGTCGAGGTACTCCTCCTTGCCGGGCATCGGCGTGGCCTCGCAGATCTCGAAGCCGTTGTAGAGGCCATAGCTGGGCGACAGCGAGCCGGCCAGCACCAGCCGCACCCGGTGGCCGGCGCGACCGCCGGTCTGGAGATAGCCCGGATTGATGTCCGGCGTGTTGGCAAAGAAGTTCGGCCGCATCACGTAGGGCATGTCGCCCGAGGTCAACTCGGTCAGGTATTCGACCAGTTCGGCCTTGGTATTGCGCCAGGTGAAATAGCTGTAGGACTGGGTGAAGCCCACCTTGGCCAGCCGCTTCATCATCTTCGGCCGGGTGAATGCCTCGGCCAGGAAGATCACGTCCGGGTGCTGGGCCCGCACGTCGGCAATCATCCACTCCCAGAAGGGCAGGGGCTTGGTGTGCGGGTTGTCGACCCGGAAGATCTTCACGCCCTGCTCCACCCAGTGCAGCACCACGTCGCGCAGCGCGAGCCACAGGCCCGGGATGGCGCCGCGGTAGAAGTGGACGTTGACGATGTCCTCGTATTTCTTCGGCGGGTTCTCGGCGAACTTGATGGTGCCGTCGGGGCGCCAATCGAACCACTCGGGATGCTCCCTGATCCAGGGGTGGTCCGGCGAGCACTGGATGGCGAAGTCGAGCGCAATCTCCAGCCCGTGCTCCTGTGCGGCCTCGACAAGCCGCCGGAAGTCCCCCAGATCGCCAAGCTCGGGATGCAGGGCATCGTGCCCGCCCTCGTCTGAGCCAATGGCGTAGGGCGAGCCGGGATCGTCCGGCCCCGCGACCAGCGAGTTGTTGCGGCCCTTGCGGTTGGTCCGCCCGATGGGGTGGATCGGCGTGAAATAGAGCACGTCGAAGCCGAGATCGCGCACATAGGGCAGCCGCGCGATCACATCGTCGAAAGTGCCGTGTCGCGCTTCGTCGAACGACATCGAGCGCGGCATCAGCTCGTACCAGGCCGAGACCAGCGCGCGCTCGCGGTCGACCCACACCGGCAGCGGCGCGTCCAGCCGGGACAGGTTGGTGCGGATGCCGACGCGGCGCATGAGCTGCGTAGTCTCGCCGGTCATCAGGATGCCGAACACCTCGCCCTCGCTGACGGCTTTCTCGACCGCGGCGACCAGGCGCTTCAGCGCCGCCTTGTCCTGCCGGCTCAGGCCCTCCGCCTGCTCCAGCGTGCGCGCGAGCAGCGCGCGCCCTTCGGTGAGCTCAAGCCCGATCGGCTGGTCCGCGGCGTGCTTCTTGGCCACCTCGCCCTGCCACGAGGCGAACATGTCGCGCCAGGCGTGGATGGTGAATTCGTGCGGGCCGATTGCATCGAAGGTGGCCACGCCCCGCCAGCGGTCGTTCGTCAGCGGCAGCATGGGCGCCTCGGTCCACTCGCGCCCGCCCACGGGGCGCGTCCTCAGGGCGGCGTCGATCTTGTCATGGCCATCCGAGAATATGTCGGCCTCGACCACGAAGGGGCGTCCCTCGACGGCCTTGGCGGCGAAGCGGCCGCAATCGATCTCGGGCGTCACGGCCTCGATGGCGACGCGGTCCGCGGAAAGCCGCATCAGGCGCTCGATGGCAGCCTCGTCCTTTCGCGGCGTCCGCTTCCGGGGCGTTTTGGGCTTCGTCTCAACCGGCACGGAGCTCCCCCCACGGCTTGGGCTTCGTTTTGCGCCAACCACGCGACGTGGCCGGCGACCGGCCCCTCGCGGGCCAAAGGTTCATAATAGAAACCGGTCCTCTCGTTGCAACGAGTGGCCTGGACAAGGGTTCCCGTCCAGTTCCGGCATCCTGGCGGCGTGAGCGTTATTCGGCGTGGTGCGGCACGCGCCGGACGGGATTTTGGACTAGGGCCGGTCAATCTGCCAAACGTTCCATGCACATCCGAATCGCCCGCGCTCAGATGCCGAGGAACGGCTGCGCCAGCCGGGGAATGAGGCCGCGGAAGCGCAGCGGCGCGTCCGTGACGGCGAGACAGATGCAGGCCTGCTCGGGCCCTGCCACCGGCTGGTGCTCGATGGTGGCATCGGCCTCCTCGACATCGCCGCGCCTGAACCAGGCGCCCTGGTCGTAGAACGAGCCCGCCAGCACCAGTGTCAACTCCATCCCCCGGTGGCCGTGATCGGGCACTGCCGCGCGCGCCGGTATGTGCAACAGCCGCGCCTTGGACTTCGAGGCCCCGGTCTCCACCGGCAGGTGCTTCACGCCGCCGCCGAGGCTGCGCCAGCGCAGCGCGTCCACGTCGCCGCCCGCATAATCGCGCAGCGGCTGGGGCAGGACGAAGCTGCGGTCAGCGGGCCGGGGCGCGCTCGCCTGGGGCGCGGGCTCCGGCGTCGCACGCTCGATGCGGTCGAGCACCGCCTCCAGCTCGGCCTCGCTGACGCCGGCTTCCGGCGCCTGCTCGAGCATCGCGCCCGCCAGCGCCTCGGCCGCCTCCAGCGCCCGGCGGCAGGCCGGGCACAGCGCCATGTGCGTGGCGATCAAGAGGCCCACGGCCTCGTCCACCTCGCCCGCGGCGTAGGCCACGATCAACTCGTCCGAGATGTGGTGATGCACGCTCACAGCAGTCCCCCCGCCTTGGCGGCGAGCCGCGCCCGCAGATGGCCATAGGCCAGCCGGATGCGGGACTTCACCGTTCCGATCGGCAAACCGAGCTGTGCCGCGATCGCCTCGTGCGAATGATCCTCGAAGAACGACAGCCTGAGCACCTCGCGCTGCTCCTCGCTCAGCTCGGACAGCGCGCGGTTCAGCGACTCGCTGCGCTCGCGCGCGGTGACTCGCTCCTCGCCCAGCGGCTCGGCTTCGGGGACGAAGGCGGGATCGTTGGGGTCGAACTCGGGTCGCTTCTCGCGGCGAAAGGCGTCGATCTGGCGATTGCGCGCGATGGTGAAGATCCAGGTCGCGGCCGAGGCGCGCGCGGGATCGTAGGTCGCCGCCCGGGTCCACACGGCCACAAAGGTCTCCTGCAGTACCTCCTCGACCCGTCCACCGGCGTCGCCGAACCGCATCAGATAGGCCTTCACGCGCGGCGCGAAGTGGCGGAAAAGCTCGGAGAAGGCCGCCCGGTCCTGCCGCTCGGCAACCGCGACGATCAGGGCCGACATGCCGTCCCCCTGCGCCTCGCCAGGCTTTGCGTCCGCGCCTTGCGCCACGCTGTTCTCCTCAGCACCCGTCCACGCCCGGCGGGGGCCGGGCCGGGTTTGGGGAAACCGTATCAGATTCGCCGCAGACATGCCCGTTATACGCGGCCGAGCGCGTCCGGATCAGCGGAGTGCGGAAAAAAATGTGTAATCCAAGCCAGCCGCCGATGCGTACTACCGGGCACAGCAACAGGCACAGGGTCGCCGGGCATGGAAAGCTTGCGCATTGCGGTGATCGGGGGCGGGATTTCCGGCCTCGCGACGGCCTGGCTTTTGGCGCCGCGGCACCAGGTTGTGCTCTACGAGGCCGAGCCACGGCTGGGCGGCCATGCCCGCACGGTCGAGGCGCCCGTCCCGCGAGGGCCGGTGCCCGTAGACACCGGCTTCATCGTCTTCAACGAGGTCAACTACCCGCACCTGACGGCGCTCTTTCGCCATCTCGGCATCGCCACGCACGAGAGCGACATGTCCTTCGCGGTCAGCCTGGACGGCGGCGCCATCGAGTACGGCTCGAAGGGCCTCAACGCGGCACTGGCGCAACGCGTCAATGCGCTGCGTCCCGCCTACTGGCGCATGCTGCGCGACATCCTGGTCTTCAACCGCACCGCGCTGGCGGTGGCCGAGGCCGATCCGCGCCTCACCGTTGGCGAACTGATCGCGCGCCAGCGCCTCGGCGCCTGGTTCGCCCAGTATTATCTCCTGCCCATGAGCGGCGCGATCTGGTCGACCCCGCGCGCCGAGATGCGCGACTTCCCCGCCCTGGCGCTGGTGCGCTTCTTCGCCAATCACGGGCTGCTCTCGCTTGGCGGACAGCACCAGTGGCGCACGGTTACCGGCGGCGCCCGGGAATACGTGGAGCGCATGGCGGCTACCATGCAGGCGACGCTCCGCCTCGGCACACCCGTCGAGGCCGTGAGCCGCGACCCCGCTGGAGTGTCCGTCCGGGCCGCCGGCGCATCCGATCGCTTCGACAAGGTGGTGCTCGCGTGCCACTCCGATCAGGCGTTGCGCCTGCTCGCCGATGCGGATGCGCCTGAGCGACGTGTCCTGGGCCGCGTGCGCTACCGCGAGAACCGCGCCGTCCTGCACACCGATCCGGCGCAGATGCCGCGGCGCCGAGCCTGCTGGTCGAGCTGGGTCTACCGCGCCTCCAGCCGGACCCCCGAGGCCCAGGCCTCGGTCACGTACTGGATGAACAATTTGCAGGGAATCGCGGAAAACACACCGCTTTTCGTCACCCTCAATCCGCCGTCCGAGATCTCTGAGGAGTGTATCCTGGACGAGCACATCTGCCACCACCCGCAATACGACCTCGGTGCGCTTGCTGCCCAGGCAGAATTGCCCGGGATTCAAGGCCGCCGCGGCACCTGGTTCGCCGGCGCCTGGACCGGGCACGGGTTCCACGAGGACGGCCTCGCAAGCGCCGTCGGGATTGCCGAACGCCTCGGCGTGAGCCCGCAATGGCGGACCTGAGCCCCGCCATCATCCGCGGCCGGGTCAGCCATGCCCGGACGCTGCCGGTGGCGAGCCGCTTCGCCTATGCGGCCGATTACGTGCTGCTGACCGAGGCGGCGCTGGGTGGGCGTGGCGGCCCGCGCCTGTTCTCCTACGGTCGCCGCAACCTGG
This sequence comes from Thermohalobaculum sp., assembly GCF_058622915.1. Lineage (NCBI taxonomy): Bacteria > Pseudomonadati > Pseudomonadota > Alphaproteobacteria > Rhodobacterales > Paracoccaceae > Thermohalobaculum > Thermohalobaculum sp. The sequence continues at coordinate 16,793 of NZ_JBZSYN010000043.1, forward strand.
TTTCACTGCACCCCGCCGATCATGGCGTTAGCGCACCGGGTGGGCCGGACTGGGTGCGCAACGTCGCTGCCGAGCGGGGTGTGGCGGGCGTCGCCCGGGTCGCCCTGCTCGCGCATCCCCGCGTCTGGGGCTATGTCTTCAACCCCGTCAGCTTCTGGCTGATGAGCGATGCCTGGGGCGACCTGCGCGCCGTGCTGGCGGAGGTGCACAACACCTATGGCGACCGTCATGCCTATCTGTGCCGCCATGCGGACGGCCGGGCGATCGGCCCCGAGGACTGGGTCGAGGCCGACAAGCAGCTGCACGTCTCGCCCTTCTTCGATGTCGAGGGCCGCTACCGGTTCCGCTTCTCCTTCGAGGGGCCGCATATCGGGGTCTGGATTCGCTACGACGACGGCCACGGGGGCGGGCTGAGGACGGCATTGGTAGGCCAGCGCCGCCCCTTCACGGACGCCGAGATGCTGCGAACGCTGGCGCGCCGCCCGCTCGGCGCGGCGCGCACCATCGCATTGATCCACTGGCAGGCGCTGCGGCTGTGGCGCAAGGGGTTGCGATTTCGTCCGCGTCCGGCGCCGCCCGTCGAGCCGCTGACATGAGTTTGCCTCCCGCCGATCCGCTCGTCGCGGAACTGCGCCGGCGATCCTGAGGATAGTCAACCGCCTCGATGCCGGTCATCCCAAGACCACGGAGACCCAACATGCCATTCGGTGATTTTCTCGGCGCCCTCGGGATCGGCGCAGCCTGCGCAGGCCGCGGCGGATCCTTGCTCGAGCGCCATGCCGGACGGGCCCCGCGGCTCGACCTGCGCGACTACCTGGCCGGGCCGCTCGAGGCCTCGGGCATCTTCTTCGATTACGCCGGCAGGGCGTCGCTGTCCTTCACGGCAGATATGGAGGGCCACTGGCACGGCGACGGCGGCACGGTGGCCGAGCGCTTCAGCTATTCGGACGGCCGCGCCGATGCGCGCACCTGGAGCATTCGCTTCGACGGCCCGAACGGCTTCACCGCCACCGCCCACGACGTGGTTGGCACGGCCGCCGGCCAGCAGCGCGGCAACGCCGCGCGCATGTGCTACCGCCTGCGCGTTCCCCGCGGCGACGGGCAGATCGTGGTATCGATGGAGGACTGGTTCTACCTGCAGGAGGACGGCACGCTGATCGGTCGCACACGCATGAGGAAATTCGGCTTGCCGGTCGGCGAACTGGTGGTCGTGTTCCGCAAGGCGCCGGCGTGAGCCCGCTTGTGGGCAAGCGCTACTGGCTGATCGGCGCCAGCGCCGGAATCGGCCGGGCGCTGGCGCATGAGCTGGCCGGCTGCGGGGCCGAGCTCGTCCTCTCGGCCCGCGACGCGGAGGCGCTCGAGGCGCTGGCCGCCGACCTGCCCGGAAGCGGCCACGCGGTTCGGCCTTGTGACGTCACCGACCGCGGGTCGCTTGCCCGCGCCCATGCCGCAGCCGGCACCCTCGATGGCCTGGTCTACCTTGCCGGGACCTACCGGCCCATGTCGGCGCTGCGGCCCGATCTCGACGCGCTCGAGGCGATGTCCGACGTCAACCTCGCGGGCGCGCTGCGCGCCCTGGCGTTCGTGGTGCCCCAGTTCGCCCGGCGGGGCAGGGGCCATATCGTTCTGGTCGGCTCGCTGTCAGGCTACCGGGGGCTGCCCAACGCCTGGGGATACGGCGCCACGAAGGCGGCGCTAATCAACCTGGCCGAGAGCCTGCGCGCCGACCTGCGTGGCACCGGCGTGCGCGTGCAGATCGCGAATCCCGGCTTCGTCCGCACGCGGCTGACCGACCAGAACGACTTTCCGATGCCGTTCATCATCTCCGCCGCCGAGGCCGCACGCCGGCTGCGCCGTGGCATGGAGCGCGGCGGCTTCGAGATTGCGTTTCCCCGCCGCCTCGCGCTGATGCTGCGGCTGCTCTCGTGGCTTCCACGGCGGGTGTATTTCGCACTGGTCGCGGGGACCATGGGTGATCCATCTGCCGGCCGGGCACGTAACCGATCCGACCGCCAGACACCGGGACGCCCATGACCGAGATCACGCCGCCGACGTTATCGCCGCTGTTCAGCTGGCTCGAGCCGGAGCGCAGCGAGGCCCGGCGCGTGCACCAGGGCGCGGCACCTCTTCCGCGCCGGTTCCAACTGGTCTTCGCCCTGCTCCGGCGGCTGGAGCAGGGCACGGTGGAGGTCCGCCTCTCCGACGGGCGCAGCTTCACCGCCTGTGGCCGGCGCCCCGGCCCGGTGGGCCGCATCGACGTGCACGAGCCGGGGCTGTTCTCGCGGCTCGTGCGCCAGGGCGATCTCGGCCTCGCCGAATCCTACATGGACGGTTGGTGGAGCACGCCCGATCTCCAGGCCGTGCTCGACGTGATGGTCCGCAATGGCCATGCCATGCGCGACGGCATCCGCGGTTCGGGCCTGCTGCGCGCCTGGGAGCGGCTGCGCCACCGCCTCCGCGCCAACACCCGGCGCGGCGCGCGGCGCAACATCGGCCGGCACTACGACCTCGGCAACGACTACTACCGGCTCTGGCTCGACGAGACCATGACCTACTCCTCGGCGCTGTTCGCGACCGGCGAGGAGACTCTGGCCGAGGCACAGCGCAACAAATACGCCGCGATATGCGACCTCATGCGGCTGCGCCCCGGCGACCACGTGCTCGAAATTGGTTGCGGCTGGGGCGGATTCGCCGAGTACGCCGCCGCCGAGCGCGGCGCCCGCATCACCGCGCTGACGCTGAGCCGCGAGCAGCGCGACCATGCGCAGCGGCGGCTGTTCGAGGCCGGCCTGGCCGAGCGCGTCGAGGTACAGTTGCGCGACTATCGCGACGTGAGCGGCAGCTATGACGGGATCGCCTCGATCGAGATGCTCGAGGCAGTCGGCGAGCGCTACTGGCCGCGCTATTTCTGCACGCTGCGCGACCGCCTGAAGCCCGGCGCGACCGCGGCGCTGCAGACCATCACGGTCCCGGACCGGTCCTTCACCGCCTATCGCCGCAGGACCGATTTCATCCGCAAGCACATCTTCCCCGGTGGCATGTTGCCCTGCCCGGGCGCGTTGCGGCGCGAGGCGGGTGCGGCGGGGCTGGAGCTCACGCACTGGCGCGACTTCGGCGAGAGTTATGCGCGCACGCTGCGGCTGTGGCGCGACGCCTACCGGGCGCGCCAGGGCGAGGTCTCCCGGCTGGGCTTCGACGCGCGCTTCCTGCGCATGTGGGACTTCTACCTCGCCTCCTGCGCGGCGACCTTCGGTGCCGGGACCACCGGCGTCGTCCATATCGGGCTGCGGCGGCCGGCCTGACGGGCACGGCCGCGGGCGGTGCAGCGGCCGCTGGCCACACCGAGCTTGCGTCTCGCGTCCAAACCCGCAATTCTGCCCCGGCAACCCGGGTCCGGAGGCAGTTGATGTATCGTGTTCGCCTGTTCGCCATCCGCCATGCCCGCGGCTTCGAGTGGATCTACCAGCAGCTCGAGCGGGTCATGATCACCCTCGATCCCGTCTTCTCCCGCATCGGCTACGACCGCGTCGAGCGCCCCGTCGCCTTCGTCGAGCGCAACGTCAAGGGTCTGCTGTTCGACTGCCAGATGTGCGGCCAGTGCGTGCTGTCCTCGACCGGCATGTCGTGCCCGATGAATTGCCCGAAGACCTTGCGCAACGGCCCCTGCGGCGGCGTGCGCCCCGGCGGCTACTGCGAGGTCAAGCCCTGGATGAGATGCGTCTGGGTCAAGGCCTGGGAGGGCGCGCAACAGATGCAGAACGGCCCGCGCATACGCGAGGTCCACCCGCCCGTGGACCATCGCCTCAAGGGCTCGTCCTCGTGGTTGCGCGTGGCGCGCGAGAAGGCCGCGCGCCTGCGCGAGGCGCGAGAGGCGGCGCGTACCGCGGTCGCCCGTGCCTTCCCCGACGCCCGCGAGCACGAGCCCGCCACAGCGCCGCTGGCGCCCGAGCCGCCGGCTGCGGTGAATGCCGAGGCGCGACGCTGATGACCGACGCCGCCGATTTCTCCGAGCCGTTCCGCGCTTATGAGGAACCGCCCGCCGGCCATGTCTCGGGCAGCCGGCTCGAGCGCGTCCTGCGCGCCGGCCGCTTCGCGGTGACCTCCGAGCTGAACCCGCCCGACTCGGCCGACCCGGCCGACGTGTTCGAGGCGGCGCGCCCGCTTGCCGAGGTCTGCGACGGTCTCAACGCGACCGATGCCTCGGGTGCCAACTGCCACATGTCCTCGATCGGCATCTGCTCGCTGCTGACGCGGGCCGGGTACGGCACGATCTACCAGATCTCGTGCCGGGACCGGAACCGCATCGCCATCCAGGGCGACGTGCTGGGGGCGGCTGCGATGGGGGTCAGGAACGTGCTGTGCCTGACCGGTGACGGGGTGGGCGTGGGCGACCAGCCGGGTGCCAAGCCCGTGTTCGACTTCGACTCGGTCTCGCTTCTGCGCACCATCCGCACCATGCGCGACCACGGCGTGTTCCTCTCGGGCCGCAAGATCACGCGCCCCCCGCACATGTTCCTCGGCGCCGCCGAGAACCCCTGCATCCCGCCCCAGGAATGGCGCCCGGATCGTCTGGCCAAGAAGGTCGAGGCGGGTGCCGAGTTCATCCAGACCAACTACATCTTCGAGATGCCGGTGTTCGAGAAATTCATGGCGCGGATCCGCGACCTCGGCCTTGACCAGCGGGTCTATATCCTCGCCGGCGTCGGCCCGCTCGCCTCGGCCAAGGCGGCGCGGTGGATGCGCTCGAACGTGCCGGGCATCCACATCCCCGACAGCGTGATCGAGCGGCTTGAGGGTGCGAAGAAGCCCGCCGAGGAGGGCAAGCGCCTGTGCATCGAGCTGATCCAGCAGATCCGCGAGATCAAGGGCGTGGCCGGCGTTCACGTCATGGCCTACCGCCGCGAGCACGTGGTCTCGGAGATCATCGCGGAATCGGGGGTTCTGGCAGGGCGGGCGGCCGCAGCGCGGCGCGCGCGGACGCCCCATTCCTGAGCTCGCGCGCCGGGCACGCGCTGCCATGCGACACAAAAAATGCGCGGACCGACGGCGGGGATCGACTCGGGCGCGGTCGGTGCGTTAGCACCGTCGCCCGACCCCCCAACCAACGCGAAGCAGCACAACGACGGAGAGACCTCATGCAGTCCATTCGCCTCACCGCCGCCCTGGCCGCGCTCGGACTCGCCCTCGGCGGCGCTGCCGTGACGCCCGCCGGCGCGGGTCAAGTCGAGGCGATCCGGGTCGCCCAGGCCGAGACCTACAGCGACGCGAAGCTGCAGTCCTTTGCGGTGGCCGCGCTGCAGGTGCAGAAGATCCGCCAGGACTTCTCCAGCCGGATCGAGAAGATCAGCGACAAGAAGAAGCGCCATCTGCTCGCCACCGAGGCCAACACCAGGATGGTCGACGTCATCAAGGCGTCTCCGGGCATCACGGTGGAGGAGTACAACGCCATCATGCGGGCGGCCTCCACCGACAAGGCACTGACCGAGCGGATCAGCAAGCAGCTCAACGCCGCCGCCAGATGAGGGCCTGAGGGCGGGTCGCAGCCGGGATTTCGCCCTCAGCCCACGGCGACGAGGTCGAGCGGGGCGCCTGCCCCGGCAACCTGCTGGGCCGGCAGCGGCGCGAAGCGCTCCCCTTCCGCGAAGCCCTGCTCGCGGGCCAGAGCCAATGCCGCCCCGGTGGCAAGGCCCGGCCGGCCCGATACCTTGCAGTGCTTGTCGAGCTTGGCGACGAGGTTCACCACGTCGCCGATCACGGTGAACTCGAGCCGGCTCTCGTCCCCGGTGACGCCGAACAGCACCGGCCCGGTCGCCACCGCGACGCCGAGGGCGAGCGGCACCTCGCCGCGGGCCCGGCGCTCGACGTTCCACGCCTGCATGGCCCCGAGCGCCTCCGGCAGCGCGCCCAGCGCGTCGGCCGCGTATGTGGCCGATGGCCGCGCGACGCCGAAGGTCGCCATGATTCCGTCGCCGAGATACTTGTCGATCGAGCCGCCGTGGCGCTGGATCACCGGCACCATGCGGCGCTGGTACTCGGCCAGCAGCGCCATCGTCGTGGCCGGTGCCTGGCGCGCGGCGAGCGGGGTGAAGTCGCGCAGATCCATCATCATCACCGCGGCCTCGCGGGTGATCGCGTCGCCGGGGCGCAGGTGCATGTCGGCGCGGCGGATCTCGCCGGCCACCTCGGGCGCGAAGAAGCGGCTGAGCTCGGAGGCGGCGTGCGCTTCGCTCGCGGCCTGGATCAGCAGGCGGCGGGCGCGCAGCACCGCGACCGCGAGCAGCGCCGTGACCGCGCCGATCGAGACCAGCTTGTCCACCTCGGCCCCGATCAGGATGGTCTGCGAGGTCATGTACTCGGCGAAGTTGCGGGTGATGTGCATCTCGCCGGCGGTCAGTACCGCGTAGGCCACCAGCACGAGCCAGCCGAAGATCGCGGCGGCGCCGGCGAGCAGCACGTAGGTCGCCTCGAAACGCAGCGTTCTCAAGGAGATGAGAATGAAGACGTAGAGCAGCGTCGGCGCCTTGAGATAGATCGTCGCCGGCTGCCGGTACTGCAGGTGGAAGCTCCAGATCGTCACCATAAGCAGGAATACGTCGACGATCACAGAGAGGCCGAGGAACACCGGCGTCAGCCGGCCCGACAGCGTCAGCCAGAGCCTGAGCGTGGTGAACAGGGCGTAAAACGCCAGCGTCCAGGGCACCGGCTCGAACGGCGCGCCCGGCGGAAAAGCTTTTGGAGTCAATGCGTAGAAGGCGCCGAAGAAGACGATGGCGCCGAACTGCACGAGGCACACCAAAAGCTCGCCCGAGCGCTGGTCGGCGGCGATGGCGGCGCGCACCCGGGCGGGCAGAACCTCCGGCGGGCGGCGGCCGAAGACGAACTCGACGGCGCGGGTCAGTGCGGGTCGGGGCAGGGGGCGCGTCGGTGGGGCTTCCGCGGCGGCGGTTGGCGCGATCATGGCGGCGTCTCCGGGTCTCGAAAGCGTGAGCGGGAGAGTGACACAGGCCGCCGCGGTGCGGAATTGAATTCGAATCACGACCCCGCCAGAAGGCCGTCAACTCTTACAGGTCTTATATAAGACATATAAGAATTCAGCCGTGTTTTTAACGGGTTATCAAGACATCCTAAGCCTTTCCAGCCGCCCCGCGAGCGTCGCCACGGCGATGGCCTGGCCCTCGATGTCGCGCCAGGGGTCGGGCTTCTGGCCGAGCCGGCGGAAGATGTTGCCCAGGGTGTAGCTCTGGGGCCCGGCGTTGCCCAACGCCTCGGACCAGTCGAGCGGCGTGGCGACCGGGGCGCGGCGGCGGGCGCGCACGGCGTAGGGGGCCACGGCGGTCTGCCCGTAGGCATTGCGCAGGTAGTCGAGGAAGACCCGCCCGCCGCGCTTGTCCTTGCGCTGCTCGACGGTGGCAAGCTTCGGGGCCTCGGCGGCAATGCGCCCGGCCAGCGCACGGGCAAGCGCGCGCGCCTCGTCGAAGCCGGCGCTGCGGTCGAGCGGCACGACCAGGTGGAAGCCGCGCGAGCCGGTGGTCTGCACGAAGGCCGGGGCCTCGAGCCGGTCGAGCAGGTGCTTCACCCTGCCGGCGGTCTCGCGCACCGGGGCGAAGTCGTCGCCCGAAGGGTCGAGGTCGAGGATCAGCCGGTCGGGGCGGCTTATGCGGTCAATGCGCGACAGGCCGAGATGTGGCGTGATGCAGCCCTGCGCGGCCAGGTAGGCCAGGGTCGCGGGGTGGTCCGCGACCACGTGGTCGACCGTGCCGCCCTCCTTGGCCAGCTCGGCGCGGGCGATCCAGTCGGGGAAGTAGTCGGGCGCGTTCTTCTGGAAGAAGCTCTCGCCGTCGATGCCCTCGGGGAAGCGCTGCATGCTGACGGGGCGGCCCTGCCAGTGGGGCAGCGCCACGCGGGCGATGCGGGCGTAGTAGTCCACGAGGTCGCGCTTGGTGATGCCGGCGGCCGGGAACAGCACCTTGTCGGGGTGGGTCAGCTCGAAGCCGTGGCCGGCGATCTCGATGCGTTTGCTCATCGGGGCCTCTCGCGGCCCACCTCGCGGGCGGCCTTGTCGTCGCGCAGGCCGAGGAAGCGGGGGTGGCGCAGCTTGCCCGCGCCGGTCCACTCGGTGAAGCCGATCTGGGCCACCAGCTCGGGCCGGACCCAGGTGACGGAGGACTCGCGCACCGCCGCGTCGAAGGGCGAGGTCTGGCGTGCGCGGCGCTCGAGCCGCCGGCGCAGGCGCGCGAGCAGGTCGTCGGAGAAGCCGGTGCCGACCTTGCCGGCATAGCGCAGCCGCCCGTCCTCGAAATAGCCGAGCAGGAGCGCGCCGAAACCGATGCGCGACCCTTCGGGCGCGGTGAAGCCGCCGATCACCAACTCCTGGCCGCGGGCGCACTTGAATTTGAGCCAGTCGGTCGAGCGCGCGTGCCGGTAGGGCGCGTCGGCGCGCTTGGCGATCAGCCCCTCCCAGCCGCGCGCGCAGGCGTCGCGGAAGAAAGCCTCGCCGTCGCGGTTGCGGTGCGCGGTGAAGCGCAGCGGGTCGCGCCAGCGGATCAGCGCCCTGAGCACCTTCTTGCGCCCGCGCAGCGGCACGGCGTCGAGGCTGTGGCCGCCGAGGTGGATCAGGTCGAAGGCGTAGTAGTGGACGCGCACCGGGCTTTGCCGTGCCTCGTCGGGGTCGGTGATCTGCATGCGCCGCTGCAGGCGGGCGAAGCTGGTGCGGTTGCCCTCGAAGGCGACGATCTCGCCGTCGATCACGCAGTCCTGGTCGAGCGCCCGGTCGAGCGCGTCGACCAGTTCGGGATACGTGGCGTTCAGCGGCTTGCGGTTGCGCGTCATCAGCCTGAGCCCGGCCTTCGCGCGGAAGGCCAGCGCGCGCTCGCCGTCGAGCTTGCGCGCGAAGATCCAGCCGGGGTCGGAGAAGCGCTCGTCGGTGAGCGTGGCGAGCATCGGCTCGGTCCAGTCGGGGACCGACGCCCGCTCGAGCCGGGCGCGCGCGCAGCCGTCGAGCCGGTCGATGGCGCTCACCCGTCCCCCTCGGGGTTTGCTTGCCGGGCGATCTCGTCGAGGTCGCGACCGCTGGCGACCGAAAGCGGCTGGGTCGAGACCGGGTTGCGCCGCGCGTCCGCCGCGTCGTCGTCCGTCTTGACCAGCAGCCAGTCGTCGCCGTCGAGGCGCTGGAGCGCGTAGCCGCCGCCGAGCTTCTCGCCGTGCAGGCGAAACAGGAAGTGTCCGTGCTCGAGCGCGCGGGCGGCGGGGCGCAGCTCGCCGTCCTTCTCGGTGATGTTGTCATAGGGCCCGCGGTCCCAGATCAGGACGGTGCCGCCGCCGTAATCGCCTTCGGGGATCACGCCCTCGAAGTCGGCATAGTCGAGCGGGTGGTCTTCGGTGGCGACCGCGAGGCGCCTCTCGCGCGGGTCGGTCGAGGGGCCCTTGGGCACCGCCCAGGATTTCAGCACGCCGTCGATCTCGAGCCGCAGGTCGTAGTGCAGCGTCGAGGCGGCGTGCTTCTGGATCACGAAGATCGGCCGCTTGCCCGGCTTGCGCGCGCCGCCGCGCGGTTCCGGCGTGCGGCGGAAATCGCGTTTGGACTCATAGCTGTTGCGGCTCATTCCTCATCCTGTAAGCGGCGCCATCCGTCGTCGGGCGCGAAGCGCGGGCCGTGCGCCTCGGCCAGCTCGCTCAGCCGGGCGACGACGTGCTCGAGCCCGCGCGCGCGGGCATAGGCCAGCGGCCCGCCGCGGAACGGGGCGAAGCCCGCGCCGAAGATCATGCCGGCGTCCGCCGTGTCGGCATCGGCGACGATGCCCTCGCGCAGGCAGGCCACCGTGGCGTTGAGCATCGGCAGGATCAGCCGGTCGGTGACCTCGGGGCTGGCATGGGTCGAGGGGCGCCCCTTCTGCGGCTTGCCGTCCTTGTAGGCATAGAGCCCGGCGCCGGCCTTGCGGCCGAGCTCGCCCTTCTCGACCTTCTCCTCGAGCCAGCGCGGCACGGCGGGCATGTTCTCGCCGCCGGCGCCGCCGAGCGTGCGCGCCACGTCGAGGCAGATGTCGAGGCCGACCTGGTCGGCCAGCTCGATCGGCCCCATGGGCATGCCGAACGCCTCGGCCGCCTCGTCCACGGTCTCGCGCGCCGTGCCCTCGTCGATCAGGGCCAGCGCCTCGAGCAGGTAGGGCATCAGCACCCGGTTGACCAGGAAGCCCGGCGCCGCGGCGACCGGGGCGGGCAGCTTGGCGATGCGTTTGGTGAAGGCGAGCGCGCGCTGATACGGCGCGTCGGCGGTACGGTCGTGGCGCGCGACCTCGACCAGCGGCATCTTCGAGACCGGGTTGAAGAAATGCAGCGCGAGGAAGCTGCCGGGCCGGTCGAGCGCGTCGGCGAGCTCGCCCAGCGGCAGGCTCGACGTGTTGGTGGCGAGCAGGGCGTCGGGCTTCATCTGCGGCTCGACCTCGGCATAGATGCGGTGCTTGAGCTCGGGCTTCTCGGGGGCGGCCTCGATCACCAGGTCGGCTCGGGCGGCGCCGGCGCCCCTGGGGTCCCAGATCAGCCGGTCGCGCGCGGCGAGGCGGTCGGGTTTGCGCGTGATCTGCTTGTCATAGAGCTTGCAGGCAGCGGCGTAAGCCTTGCCCAGCGCGCGCGAATCCGGGTCCGTCACCGTCACGCGGAAGCCCTGGAGCGCGCACCAGCTGGCGATTTCGCCGCCCATGGTGCCGGCGCCGATGACATGGACATGGGCGATGCCGTGGTCGGTGTCGCGGCCCTGGGCGCGCAGGCGGCTGCGCAGGGCGAAGACGCGGAACAGCGCCTGGGCGGTGTCGCCGGTCAAAAGATCGGTGAAGGAGGCGTGCTCGGCCTCGAGCATGGCGGCGCGGTCGCCGCCGTGCTCCTCCCAAAGGTGGATCAGGGCGCGGGGCGCGGGGTAGTGCTCGGGCCGGGCCTTCTCGTCGGCCTTCTGGCGCATCTTGCGCGCGGCAAACAGGCGCGCGGGGCGCGAGCGCAGGGTGCGGTCGCGCAGGCCGGGGCGGTCGGGCCTGAGGCTGCCCTGGGCGGCCGCGGCGACGGCGTTGAGGACGTGGCGCTCCTCGATCACGGCGTCGACCAGGCCGAGGCGGCGGGCCCGCCGCGCCGAGGCGTCGCGGCCGGTGAGCATCATGGTCATGGCCTGGACCGGGTCGATCAGGTGGGTGAGCCGCGCCGTGCCGCCCAGGCCCGGATGCAGTCCCAGCCGGATCTCGGGCAGGCCGATGCGGGCGTCGGCGATGGCGAGGCGCAGGTCGCAGCACAGCGCCAGCTCGGTGCCGCCGCCGGCGCAGGTGCCGTGGATCACCGCGATCTTGCGCGAGCCGAGGCGCTCGAGCCGGTCGTAGAGCGCGTTGGCCTCAGCCACCCGGCGGCCGGCCTGGTCGCGGTCGGTGAGGCCGCGGAACTCGGCGATGTCGGCGCCCATGGCGAAGCCCGCCGGCTTGGCCGAGCGGATCACCAGGGTCTTGGGCGGGTCGGATTCGAGGCTGTCGAGGGCGGTGCGCAATTCCTCGAAGAACACGGTGTCGAAGGTGTTCACCGCGCTGTCCTCGCGGTCGATCACGAGCCAGGCGGGCCCGTCCTCGGCGCGGGTGAGCGAGAGGCGGCGGCCACTGCGCCCGGCCCCGGCGACGGGGCCGAGCTCGAGGCGGGGCCGGGCGAGGCTGGCGAGGTCCATGTCGCGGGCCATCACACCGCCTCCATGAGCATGGCGCCGCCCTGGCCGCCGCCGATGCACTCGGTGGCGATGCCGCGCGTGGCGCGCTTCTCGCGCAGGACATGGGCGAGGTGCAGCACGATGCGCGCGCCGCTGGTGCCGACCGGGTGGCCCAGGCTGATGGCGCCGCCGTCGACGTTGAGCCGGTTGCGCGGGATCGCGCCGGGCGCGGCGTCGAGGCCGAGATTGGCGCGCGCGAAGGCGTCGTCGGCGAGCGCCGCGACGCAGGCGAGCACCTGGGCGGCGAAGGCCTCGTTGATCTCCCAGAACTCGATGTCGGCGAGCGTCAGGCGCCAGCGGGTCAGGAGCGGCACGGAGGCGAGCACCGGGCCGAGGCCCATGATGGCGGGGCTGAGCGCCGCCCACTGGGAGTCGAGGATGCGCGCCATGGGCGTGAGCCCGTGGTCGGCCAGCGCCTCCTCGGAGGCCAGCATCACCCAGCAGGCACCGTCGGTGATCTGCGAGCTGTTGCCGGCGGTGACGTTGCCGTAGGGGCGCTCGAAGGCGGGCTTGAGCTTGGCCAGCGCCTCGGCCGTGGAGTCGGGGCGCACGCCGTCGTCGGCCTCGAAGACCCGGCCGTCGCGGTCGATCAGGGGCTCGACCTCGGCCAGCCGCTCCTCGTCCTGGGCGGCGGCGAGGCGGCGGTGGCTCTCGGCGGCATAGCCGTCGGCGGCGGCGCGCGAGATGGCGAAGGCATGGGCCAGGAGCTCGGCCGTCTGGCCCATGTTGAGGTCGACCACCGGGTCGGTCAGGCCCTTCTCCAGCCCGATCTCGGGGGTGAGCATGGCCGGGCGCAGCGCCGCGAGGTGGCCGAGCCGGGCCATCGGGCCCTTGAGCCGGCGGAACTCGGCCAGCCAGTCGACCATCGAGCGCCTGAGCACCAGCGGCGCGTGGGAGAGCGCCTCGGTGCCGCCGGCGAGCACGATCTCGGCGCGGCCCGATTCGATGGCGCGGAAGCCCGAGTCGATCGACTGCATGCCCGAGCCGCAGTTGCGCTGCACGGTCCAGGCGGGCATGTCCTCGCCCAGCCCCAGCCGCAGCGCGGCGATGCGGGCGGGGTTCATCTCGTCGGCCTCGGGGCTGACGCAGCCGAGGATCACGTCGTCGATGGAATCGGGCCCGAAGGACTGGCGCAGGAGGAGCGGGCGGCCGCAGGCCACCGCGAGATCGGCGGTGGTGAAGGGGCCGGGCTTGCCGCGCGCCTTGAGGAAGGGCGTGCGGGCGCCGTCGACGAGATAGACGGGACGGGTCATTCGGCGGCCTCCGAGCGGCGGGACGTGGCGCGCTTGCCCTTGGGGGTGCCTTTGGCGGGCGCGGCCTTGGCGGGCGCGGCCTTGGCGGG
>NZ_JBZSYN010000044.1:0-7391 GCF_058622915.1 Thermohalobaculum sp.
ATGCCGTGCGAGCGGGCCTTGCCGGCCATCGTACCGGGCCCCGGTCGCGACGCCCGCATCGGGCCCCGGCCGCCGAGCCGGGGCCTCCGCCGGCCGGGCGCTGCGGCCGCGCCAGCGGCGCCAGGCCCCGGCGCGGTTGCGCCGCCCGCTGCGCGCGTCGGGCGCATCTCAGCCGCCGCCGTTCCCGGCCTTCAGCGCCAGGATCCGGCGCGCGGCGGCGCGCGCCGCCGCGGGCCGGCGCTGCAGGCCCATCAGCTCGTCCTCGGCCCATTCCAGGTAGTGCGCCACGCGGTCCTCGCTCACCTCCTCGTCGGTGACCAGCGCGTGGATCTCGCGCGCGATGGCGTCATAGTCGTCGGGCGTGCCCGGCGCCTCGGCCAGGCCTAGCGGGTCCCAGTCCCGCAACAGCACCTCGCGGATGCGGGCGAACAGGTGCTTGGGCGTCTCGTGCCGGCCGGTCATGGCGCGCCCTCCCCAGAGCTGCTGTCTGCGAGCGGGCCTTGCTCGAGCATGCTGTCTCCGAGCGTGCCCTCGGGCGGGTCGGCGATCAGCCGGCCCGCGGCGAGGTCGATCTCGGGCACTACATCACGGGTGAAGGGAATCATCACGGACTTTCCGCCGCCAAGGTCGATCTCGATCACGTCGCCGGCGCCGAAATCGTGCACCGCGCGCACCCGGCCCAGCGCCGCCCCGGCGCGGTCCACCACGCTCAGCCCGATCAGGTCGGCGTGGTAGAACTCGTCGCCGTCGGGCTCGGGCAGGCGGGCGCGCGGCACGTACAGCCGGCTGCCCCTCAGCGCCTCGGCCTCCTCGCGCGTCGCCACGCCCGACAGCCGCGCCGCGAAGCCGCCCTTGACCGGCCGCGTCAGGCGCACGGTGAAGGCGCGCGCGCCGTCCTCGGTGACCAGCGGGCCATAGCCTGCGATGGCCTCGGGCTCGGCGCAGAACGACTTCAGCCGCACCTCGCCGCGCACGCCGAAGGCGCCGGCTATGGCGCCGACGCAGATCAGCCGGCCGTGCTCGCTCCTCTCAGCCATCGCCTCACCTCGCGCTGAGGCCGGTGCAGACCCCGCCGGGCAGGGCGCCCGCCGCCGCCAGCCACCGGCCGCCCTGATGCACGCAGGCATCGGTGGCCAGCCGGTTCTGCACATGGCAGCCGCCGACGAAGGCGGCCGCGAGCAGGATGAGCCGGATCAGCCGGCGCACGGGCGCACCGCGCTCCCTCGGCCGAGGCCCCCTCCGAGGCGTCCGCCGCCGCCTCGGCGGGCGCTTCTGCAGCCGCCTCGGCGGGCGCCTCCTTGGCAGGCGCTTCCTTGGCAGGCGCCTCCTTGGCGGCCGCGGCCTTCTTGTCGCGCTCCTCGGCGCGCTTCTGCGCCTTCTCGCCGGGCAGCGCCTTCTTGGGGTTCGAGCGCGTCTTGGCCTGCGCCACGCCCGCCGATTCCAAGAAGCGCGAGATGCGGTCGGTCGGCTGCGCGCCCTGCGCCAGCCAGTGCTGCACGCGCTCGAGATTCATGCGCACGCGCTCCTCCGACCCCTTGGGCATGAGCGGGTTGTAGCTGCCGATGCGCTCGAGGAAACGCCCGTCGCGCGGCATGCGGCTGTCGGACGCGACGATGTGGTAGAAGGGCCGCTTCTTGGTGCCGGCCCGGGCAAGCCTGATCTTGATGGCCATCTGTGCTTCTCCTTGGTGTGCGCGCCGCGCTTGGAAGTCTTGCGGGGCTCAGTGCTGTGGGTCGTGGTCGTTGAGGATCCGCTCGTGGTGGCGGATCACCTCCTCGACGATGAAACGCTGGAACTTCTTGGCGAAATCGGGGTCGAGTCCGGACTCCTCGGCCAGCCGGTGCAGCCGCGCGATCTGCGCCGCCTCGCGCTCGGGATCGGCCGGGGGCAGGCCGTGCGCCGCCTTGAGCCGGCCGACCCGCTGGGTGCAGCGGAAGCGCTCGGCCAGCGTGTGCACGAGGATGGCGTCGAGGTTGTCGATGGAGTGGCGCAGCTCGCCTAGAAGCGCGCGCGCGCGGCTCGCGTCGTCGGTCGCCCCGCGGGTCGTGTCGTCGGTCATGGCAGCGCCCCTCCTGCTGCGCTCGGCTCCGGGTGCCGGTAGACCAGGCAGTCCGCATCGCGGCCCGGCCGCGCCGCGCCGCCGTCGCGCACGGCGCCGAGCCGCTCGGCCAGCCGGATCGAGCGCCGGTTGCGCGGGTCGATATAGCTGACCAGCGTCTCCAGCCCCAGGCTTGCGTAGGCCCAGCGCCGCACCGCCGCGGCCGCCTCGCCGGCAAAGCCCTTGCCCTCGGCCTCGGCCACCAGCATCCAGCCGAGCTCGGGCTCGGGGTAGTCCTCGTCGCGGAAGATACCGGTCTCGCCCAGATAGGCTCCGGTGGCGCGGTCCTCGATGGACAGCGCGCCATGGCCGTGCAGCAGCCACTGACCGGCGACATTGGCGAATTCCAGCCAGGCGCCGTGCCGGTCGCGGCGGCCGCGCTCGAGCACGGCGCGCTCGGAGGCGAAGAATGCGGCATAGGCGTCGAAGTCGGTAACGCGCGGCGCGCGCAGCACCAGCCGCCCGGTCTCGATGCGGGGGATCCCGGTCATTTCTTCTTGCCCAGCCCGGATAGGCCGGACGGCAGCGCCTGTCCGCCGCCGCCGCCAAGGCCCGGGAACCCCGGCGGCATGCCGGCGCCCGGAGCCCCCCCCGGCGCGCCAGCCCCGCCGCCCGGCCCCGACAGCATGCCCGGCTGCAGCCCGCCCTTGCCGAACAGCTGCGCCAGCCCGCTGCGCATCAGGCCCTTTTTTCCCATCTTGCCCATCTTCTTCATCATGTCGGCGGTCTGGCGGTGCATCTTCAACAGCCGGTTGACGTCCTGCACCTCGACGCCGGCGCCCGCCGCGACGCGCTTCTTGCGGCTGGCCTGCATCAGGTCGGGCTTCTTGCGCTCGTCCCTGGTCATGGAGTCGATGATCGCCATCTGGCGCCGGATCACCCGGTCGTCGAAGTTCGCCTCCTCCATCTGCTTGGTCAGCTTGCCCATGCCGGGCAGCATGCCCATGATGCCGGACATGCCGCCCATCTTGAGCATCTGCTCGAGCTGGCCCTTGAGGTCGTTCATGTCGAAGCGGCCCTTCTGGAACCGCTTCATCATGCGTTCGGCCTCGCGCTGCTCGATGGTCTCCTGCGCGCGCTCGACCAGGGAGACGATGTCGCCCATGCCCAGGATGCGCCCGGCGATGCGCTCGGGGTGGAACTCCTCCAGCGCCTCGGGCTTCTCGCCGGTGCCGACGAACTTGATCGGTTTGCCGGTCACCGCGCGCATCGAAAGCGCCGCGCCGCCGCGCGCATCGCCGTCCATCCGCGTCAGGATCACGCCCGTCAGCCCCACCCGGTCGGTGAACTGCTGCGCCACGTTGACCGCGTCCTGGCCGGTCAGCCCGTCCACCACCAGCAGCGTCTCGTTCGGCCCGGTGGCGTCGCGCACCGTGGCGACCTCGGCCATCAGAGCGTCGTCCACGTGCAGCCGCCCGGCGGTGTCCAGCATGACCACGTCATAGCCGCCCAGCATCGCCTGCTGCTTGGCGCGCCTGGCGATCGCCACCGCGTCCTGGCCCTGCACGATCGGCAGGCTTTCGACGCCGATCTGCCGGCCCAGCACGGCAAGCTGCTCCATCGCCGCGGGGCGGCGCGTATCCAGCGAGGCCATCAGCACCCGCTTGCCGTCGCGCTCGGCCAGCCGCTTGGCCAGCTTGGCGGTGGTCGTGGTCTTGCCCGAGCCCTGCAGGCCGACCATCAGCACGGTCGCGGGCGGCGTGTCGATCCTCAGCCGGGCGGGCTCGTCCTCGCCGCCGGCGAGCACGCGCTTGAGCTCGTCATGGACGATCTTGACGACCTGCTGGCCCGGGGTCACCGACTTCAGGACCGCGTGACCGGTCGCCTTCTCGCGCACCTGGGCGATGAAATCGCGCGCCACCGGCAGGGCGACGTCGGCCTCCAACAGCGCCACGCGCACCTCGCGCAGCGCCGCCTCGACGTCGGCCTCGCTCAGCGCGCCCTTGGCGGTGAGCTTCTCCAGCGTGCCGGAGAGGCGTTCCTGCAGGCTCTCGAACATGCGCCCTCCCAAAGGCGGCGAAGCACCGAGGACGCCGGCGGGCGCAACGCGCTGGCCGGCGGCGATCCCGAAGGGTCCGGGACCGGAAGCTCCCCACTTCCGGAATCCGCACGCATCTAGCCCCGGCGGGGGCCCAAGTCAACTGCCCGGGGCGTCCGCCGCGCCGTTTTGCGCAGGCTCGCGGAGACAAGCCGCCGGAGGGCCCATGTTCAAGCACATCCTCGTCCCCGTCGACCTCAGCGACGTCGGCGCCGCGGGCAAGGCGATGGCCACGGCGCACCGGCTGGCCAGCCGCGACGGCGCCCGGCTCAGCCTGGTCAGCGTCGTGCCGCCCTGGCCCGACGAGGCCGGCGCCGCGCGCCCGGACTGGCAGGCCCGGCTCGATGCCTGCCGCGCCGGGCTCGGCCCGGATCCCGACGCCGAGTGCAGCGTGCTGGTCGGCGGCTCGGTCAGCGGCCGCATCCTCGGCGCGGTCGAGGAAAGGCATGTCGACCTGGTGGTGATGGCCTCGCACGACCCGCGCATCACCGATTACGTGATCGGCTCGAACGCGGCGCATGTGGTCCTGCACGCGTCGTGCTCGGTTCTGGTCGTGCGCTGAGGAGGCGCCCATGTTCACCCGCATCGTGGTGCCGGTCGACCTCGATCAGCCGGGCCCGGCCGAGACGGCCGTCGCGGTGGCCCGGCACATCGCGCGCCAGGTCGACCCCCCGGCGCCGATCACCGTGGTGAGCATCCAGCCCGTGGTGATCGACGAGGACGGCACGCCGCCGCCCGACTACCGCCCGCGGCTCGACGCCTTCCTCGAGAGGCAGGGCGGCGCGGGCGGGATCGACGGCATCCTGCGCCTCGGCGGCTCGATCTCGACCGAGATCCGCGCCACTGCCGAGGAGGTCGGCGCCGACCTGATCGTGATGGCCTCGCACGCGCCGCATTTCACCGACTACCTGATCGGCTCGAACGCCGCGCATGTCGCCCTGCACGCGCCGTGCTCGGTCCTGGTCGTGCGCTGAGCCGCGCCCCCGGGGCGCGGGCGCGCGCGGTCAGGCCAGCGGCCGGGCGACCTGCATGCGCACCCTTTGCTCGCGCACCGGCAGGTGCACGATGGCCGAGAAGGCGCCCAGCCCGATCGCCGCCCACCACAGCACGTCGTAGGAGCCGTAGAGGTCGAAGACCCGGCCGCCCATCCACACGCCGATGAAGGCGCCGATCTGATGCGCGAGGAACACGATGCCATAGAGCGTGCCCATGTATTTCGGCCCGAAGATCGCCGCCACCAGCGCGCTGGTCAGCGGCACCGTGGGCAGCCAGGCCAGCCCCACCGCGGCCGAGAACGCCACCACCGTGAGCGGGCTCGGCGGGGTGAGGATGAAGGCGGCCATCACCGCCGAGCGCATGGCGTAGATCAGCGACAGCACATAGGGCTTGGGGTAGCGCCCGCCGAGCGAGCCGAAGAACCAGGTGCCGATGATATTGGCGCCGCCGACGATGGCCAGCGCCGTGGCGCCGAGCTGCACCGAGCCGCAGACCTGCGCCACGTAGGACGGCAGGTGCGCCGTCATGAACCCCACATGGAAGCCGCACACGAAGAAGCCGAACAGCAAAAGCACATAGCCCGGCTGCGCGAAGGCGTGCATGAGCAGGGGCAGCGTCGCCACGTCCGGGTCGGGCGGCCCGTCCTCGGCCGCCGCCGGCCCGCCGAGGAACGGGATGCACACGGCCATGGGCAGGAGCAGCACGGCCATCACCCCCAGCGTCGCCTGCCAGCCCCAGGTCGCGGTGATCCAGCCGGCGAGCAGCGGGATCAGCATCTGGCCCAGCGAGCCCAGCGCCGCCGTGGTCGCCATCACCCGCGGCCGGTCGCGCTCGGCCACCTGCCGCCCGATCGCCGAGAGCACCAGGCCAAAGCCGGTGCCGGCCACGCCCATGCCGACCAGCAGCCCCGCGCCCAGGTGCTGCATCCACGGCTCGTAGCCCACCGCCGAGACCGCCATGCCGGCCAGATAGACGCCCATGCCCAGCCACAGCGCGCGGCGGTCGCCCATGCGGTCGGCGATCACGCCGAACACCGGCTGCGCCAGCCCCCACACGATGTTCTGCACCGCCAGCGCCAGCGAGAAGGTCTCGCGCGGCCAGCCCAGATCGGCCGACATCGGTCCCAGCACGATGCCGAAGATCGAGCGCACGCCGAACGACAGCGCCAGCACCACGGCGGCGGCGAGCATGAGCACGACGGTCTCGCGCGGCAGCTTCACCTCGGGGCCCTCCGGCGCGGTGCATCCGGCCCGCCAGGCGAGCGGACGGGGATCGAACGGGGCGGCCCGCCCCTCTCGCGCCTCCAATGCAGTGGCGCGGTGCGCCGGCTTGGTCAAGCCAAGAGTTCGCAAGCCAAGAGTTCGCAAGCCGAGAGTTCGCAAGCCAACTCTTGTGATGCATGCGATCACGCCTGTATGCAGGGCGCCTTGGCAAGGGCCGGCCGCGTGCCGGCCGCGTTCGTCGCCACCGGGAGCGCGACCAGATGTCCGACGGGCCTGTGCCCCGTTACCGCCGGCTGGTGCAGTCGGGCGAGATCGACGCCGACCCGGCCCAGCGCGCCGCGGCCGAGAAGCTGCAGCTCCTGCACATGCGGCTCGCGGACTACGACCCGAGTGCGGGCAAGAAGGTGGCGCTGGGGTGGTTCGGCTTCGGGCGCAAGGCGGCCAAGGCCGACAAGGCGCTGGCCGGGCTCTACATCTACGGCCCTGTCGGGCGCGGCAAGTCGATGCTGATGGACCTGTTCTTCGCCGCAGCCCCGGTGCGGCGCAAGCGCCGGGTGCATTTCCACGCCTTCATGCAGGAGGTGCAGGCCGGGCTGCACGCGGCGCGGCAGAGCAATGTCGAGGACCCGATCCAGCCGGTCGCCGACGAGGTGGCCGAGCACGCCTGGCTGCTGTGCTTCGACGAGTTCCAGGTCACCGACGTGGCCGACGCCATGATCCTGGGCCGCCTGTTCGAGGCGCTGTTCGCGCGCGGCGTGGTGGTGGTGGCGACCTCCAACCGCGCCCCCGACGACCTCTACAAGGACGGGCTGAACCGCCGCGTCTTCCTGCCCTTCATCGCCATGCTGAAGGCGCGGGTGGACATCATCGAGCTCGACGCGCCGCGCGACTTCCGCCAGGGGCTCGCGGGGGGCTCGCCGTGCTACTTCACCCCGCTCGGGCCCGCGGCCGACGCGGCCATGGCCGCCGCCTGGGCGCGCGAGACGGGCGGCGAGACGGGCGGCGAGACGGGCGGCGAGACGGGCGGCGAGACGGG
>NZ_JBZSYN010000045.1:0-39066 GCF_058622915.1 Thermohalobaculum sp.
ATGGCCACGCGCCGCAGCGTGGCCCCGCCTCACAGCGTGCGCGCCGCGCTCGAG
Source organism: Thermohalobaculum sp. (assembly GCF_058622915.1). Taxonomy (NCBI): domain Bacteria; kingdom Pseudomonadati; phylum Pseudomonadota; class Alphaproteobacteria; order Rhodobacterales; family Paracoccaceae; genus Thermohalobaculum; species Thermohalobaculum sp. The sequence goes on from NZ_JBZSYN010000045.1 coordinate 55, forward strand.
GCCGAGCTTGCGGGCTGAGGCGGTCGCTACTGCGCCGCCAGCGCGGTGCGCCGCACCTCGGCGGCATTCACCCCGAACTCCTTGCGGAACTGGAAGAATTCCTTCTCGGTCATCTCCACGGTGATGTCGACACCGGCGGCGCCGTCCTCGCGCTCGCGCACCTCGCCGTGATCGTAGAGCCACGAGACGGCGCGGCCCTCGTCGTGGCCGACGCGCAGCGAGAACAGCATGCGTCGCGGGAACAGCCGCGCCTCGATCTCAACAAGAAGCCGGTCGCAGCCCTCGCCGGTCGCCGCCGAGGCGAGAATCGCGTCCGCCTCGCGCGCGGCGGCGTTCGCCGCGGCCTGGCGCTCCTCCGGGCCGAGAAGGTCGAGCTTGTTGCGAAACTCGATCATCTGGTCGAGCCGCGGCTCCCCGACGCCCAGCTCGCGCAGCACGGCCATGACATCGCCGGCCTGCTCCTCGGCTCGCGGGTGGGCGATGTTGCGCACATGCACGATCAGGTCGGCCTCCAGCACCTCCTCGAGCGTGGCGCGGAAGGCGGCCACGAGCTGGGTGGGCAGGTCCGAGATGAAGCCGACCGTGTCGGACAGGATCGCCGTGCGCCCCGAGGGCAGCTTGATCCGCCGCATCGTCGGGTCGAGCGTGGCGAACAGCATGTCGTCGGCCTTCACCCCGGCGGCGGTCAGCCGGTTGAACAGGGTGGACTTGCCGGCATTGGTATAGCCGACCAGCGCCACCACAGGGTGCGGCACCTTCTGCCGCGCGCCGCGCTGCAGCTTGCGCGTCTGCACCACCTTGTCGAGGCGGCGCTTGAGCCGGGCGATGCGCTCGTCCAGCATGCGCCGGTCGGCCTCGATCTGGGTCTCGCCCGGACCGCCGATGAAGCCGGTGGCGCCGCGCTGGCGCTCGAGATGCGTCCAGGCGCGGACCAGCCGGCTGCGCTGGTAGGTGAGGTGGGCCAGCTCGACCTGCAGCGCCCCCTCGCGCGTCTGCGCCCGTTCGCCGAAGATCTCGAGGATCAGGCCGGTGCGATCGAGCACCTTGAGCTTCCAGGCCCGCTCCAGATTGCGCTGCTGGATCGGGCTGAGCTCGCAGTTCATGACCACCACATCGATGGCCTGGTCGGCCAGAGACGGGGCCAGCGCCGCGACCTTGCCGGCGCCCAGATAGCTCGCCGGGTTCACGCGCGCCACCGGCGCGACCTCGCGCCCGGCCAGCTCGACCGCGATGGCGCCGACCAGCGCGCTCGCCTCCGCGAGCGCGTCCGAGGGGTCGGCCGCGGCCGGCCCCTTGACGGCAGGATGGATCAGGTAGACGCGAGTCGTCACCTGCGCCCCGCTGTGGCGGTCGTGCTCAGCCGGCCGCGTTCAGCCGTCCTCGCCTCCTTCGTAGAGGCTGACCGGCTGCGACGGCATCACCGTCGAGATCGCGTGCTTGTACACGAGCTGCGACTGCCCGTCGCGGCGGAGCAAGACGCAAAAGTTGTCGAACCAGGTAATCACTCCCTGCAGCTTGACGCCGTTCACCAAAAACACCGTGACAGGGACCTTATGCTTCCTGATGTGGTTGAGGAATGTGTCCTGAAGGTTCTGCTTGTTCTCTGCGGCCATGTCTATCGCCTGCTTTTTTTATCGTCGCTTGCGCGCTTTAGCGTGCGCGGTGCCGGGCTTCTCCCGAAGGCACCGGGCGGACTCTGCGGGTTTGGCGGCCGATTTTCCAGCACTTTCTCTCGACGCCGGAAGCGCGGCCAGGTCTCAGATCCGAATAAGGAAATCACGGCAAGGGTTTCAAGGCGTCCGAGAATCATGGTCGCACCCAGGATCGTCCGTTCGGGACCGTGCAGCCGCGTGAAGTCCACGTCCCCCGGCGCCACCAGCGAGAAGGCCGGCCCGGTGTTGGAGATCGCCGAGATCGCCGCCACCAGCCCGTCCTCGAAGGTCATGCCGGCGATCGTGAGCGCGACCACGGCGAGGAAGATCGCGATGGTGTAGAGCATGATCGAGGCCCAGGCGAGGAAGGCGCCCTCGCGCATGATGCCGCGCAGCCGCTGGCCGCTCGCAAGCACGCTGTAAGGCTGGGCCAGCCGTTCGAGCTCGCGCGCGCCGTGCTGCATCAGCGCATAGGCCCGCACCAGCTTGATCCCGCCCGCCGTCGTTGCCGCGCCGCCCCCGATGGCGCACAGGCCGAGCAGGATCACGCCGGGATTGGCCAGCCCGCTCCAGTCGTGGGCGCTGTCCCACCAGGCGCTCTTGAACCCGGTGGTCGTGAGGAAGGACAGGCTGGTGAAGAAGGTGCCCCACAGCGCGGGCAGCACCTGTGCCGCCTTGCCGACGCTGGCGACCTGCAGGGCACCCAGCCAGTGCCGCAGGAACATCGCCAGGGTCGCGACGACCACCAGCAGCCCCATCAGTCGCAGCTCCGGGTCGCGGTGCCAGCGCACCAGGTCGCCGGGCCGCCGTGCCTCGGCGAAGGTCAGCCGCGTGGCGGCCAGCACCATGAAGATCGCCGCCACGACCTCGGCGGGCAGGCTCGGTTGCGCGGCCAGGCCCTGGGCATTCGGCGAGACCCCGCTGGTCGAGACGATCGCCATGGCGTGCACGGCCGCGGCGAGGTTGCCCTGCCCCAGCGCCGCGAACACGCATCCCAGCGCCGCCGTCAGCATCGCGTAGACCGGCAGCACGGTGCGCAACGCGCGGGCAAGGCGCGCCTCCAGAGGCGCCAGCCTCTCCTCGCGCAGCATCTTTGCACTCGAGGACGACGGGTCCACCGGAAGGCCGCCCCGGCCGCCGCCGAGCGGGATCTCGAAGCCGCCCAAGTTGCGTGGCGCCAGGATGGCAAACGCCGCGGCCAGCGTCACCAGCCCGCCGAACCAGGCCATCATGCCGCGCCACAGATGGATGGCGCCGGGCACCTTGGCGGGCTCGGAATAGATCGTGCCGCCGGTGGTGGTGAAAGCGCTCACCATCTCGAACCAGGCCCCGCCCGGGCCGACGAAGGGCGTGCGCAGCCAAAGCGGCGCCGCGGCGAACAGCGGCACCAGTGCCCAGATGCTGACCAGCTGCATCAGCTCCGAGCGCGCCGCGCCGCCCGTGCGCCGCCCCGTCATCGCCAGACCCATGGTCGCCGCGGCGAAGCCGGTGAAGATCGCCACATAGACGAAGGTCCTGGCCGACGCCGGGTCGCCCTCGACCAGCGCGTAGAGCGCCGGCGCCAGCATGCCTGCGGAGCAAAGCCCCAGGCACAGCGGGAAAACCGGCAGCCGGTAGAGGCTCATGCGCCCCTCCCGTCAGAAGAACTCGGGGCTGACCCGGAAAAGCTGCTCGACCTTGCGCACGGCGCTGCGCACGGCGAACATCACCAGGACGTCGCCGACGCCGATCGTGGTGTCGCCCGTCGGCAGCTTCAGCTCGCCCTCGCTGTGCACGGCCCCGATGATCGCGCCGGGCGGGAAGGCGATGTCGCGCACCCGCTTGCCCGCGATCGGCGAGGTCGCCATCACCTGCGCCTCGATCACCTCGCCCTCGCCGCGCCCGACCGAATAGACCGCGCGCACCCGCCCGCGGCGGACATGGCGCAGGATGCTCGAGACGGTGGTCGCGCGCGGATTGATCAGGGCGTTGACGCCAAGCGGATCGGCGATGCGCTCGAAGGTCGAATCGTTGGACAGCGCGATCGAGATCGGACAGCCCGATTGCCCTGCCAGCGCGCAGCTCAAAAGGTTCGTGCGGTCGTCGTTGCTCAGGGCCACGATGGCGTCCGCCTCGGCGATCCCGGCCTCGGCCAGGATGTCCAGGCTCAACGCATCGCCGTTCAGCACGATGGTTCGCTGCAGCTGGTCGGCGGCGAACTCGGCCCGCGTCCGGTCGCGCTCGATGATCTTGCAGCGCATGTTCGCGGCCTGCTCGATCCGCCGCGCCACGCGCAGGCCGACATTGCCGGCGCCGACCACGACGATTCGCTCCGCCGCCAGATTCTCGCGCCCGAAGATTCCGATCAGGCGATTGCGGTCCTCACGCGCCGTGATGCAGTAGATCTCGTCGCCGGCGAAAAGCTGGTCGTCGGCATGCGCCACCCAGGTCTTGCCCTCCCGACGCACCGCCACCACGATGGCGCGCAGCGTCGAGAACAGCTCGGTGAGCTGGCGCAGCGGCGTGTCGAGGACCGGGCAATCCTCGTCCAGCTTCAGCCCGATGAACTCCGCCGCGCCGCCGAGGAAGGGCTCGATGTCGAAGGCGGCGGTGGCCTCGAGCCGGCGCAGCGTGACCTGCGCCACCTCCTCCTCGGGCGAGATCACCACGTCGATGGGCAGATGGTCGCGGCTGAACAGGTCGCTCCACTCGGGCTCCAGATAGCTGTCGGTGCGAATGCGGGCGATCTTGGTCGGGACCTCGAACAGCGAATGCGCCACCTCGCAGGCAACCATGTTGACCTCGTCCATCGAGGTCGCGGCGATCAGCATGTCGGTGTCGTGCGCGCCCGCACGCGCCAGCACGTCGGGGTGCGAGGCGAATCCCACCACGCCGGTCACGTCGAACGCGTCGGTCACGTTGCGCACCAGCTGCGGGTTGTTGTCGACGACGGTGACGGCGTTGCCCTCGTCCGACAGGTGACGGGCAATCTGCGAGCCGACCTGCCCGGCACCGCACACGATGACCTTCATGGATCACTCCCTCGCCGGCCGGACTCCAGTGGCCGCCACGGCGGCCCAGACTATGAGGCCCACCGGCGCGGGGTCAATTCAGATCGTCCGCCTCGGCCATCTCCTGCTCGCCGTCCTGCGCGTCGATCACGGCGACGCGCGCCCCCCCGCGCGAGGTGGTCATGACGCCGAGCATCTTGAGCTTGCGGTGCAGGGCCGAGCGCTCCATGCCAACGAAGCTCGCGGTGCGCGAGATGTTGCCGCCGAACCGGTTGATCTGGGCGATCAGATACTCGCGCTCGAACAGCTCGCGTGCGTCGCGCAACGGCAGGCTGGCGACCATGCCCATGATTCCGGCGAGTCCGGCATCCGAGCCGTTCGGCCCGGCGGTCCCGGGCAGTTCCTCGGCCTCGATGACCGCTCCGTCGCCGCCCAGAATCAGCACCTGCTCCATCAGGTTTCGCAGCTGGCGCACATTGCCGGGCCACTCGCGCGTCTGCAGCGCGGCAACCGCGCAGTCCTTGAGCCTGCGCCGCGGCAGGCCCTGCTCGCTGGCGAACATCTCGAGGAAGTAATTGGCCAGCTCGGGGATGTCCTCGCGCCGCCGGTCGAGCGGGGGCACCTCGATCGGCACCACGTTGAGCCGGTGGTAGAGGTCCTCGCGAAACCGCCCCTCGCGGATCTCGCGCTGGAGGTCGCGGTTCGAGGCGCTGATCACGCGCACGTCGACCCTGACCGTCGACGTCCCGCCCAGCCGCGAGAAGGCCTGGTCCACCAGCACGCGCAGGATCTTCGACTGCGTGCCATAGGGCATGTCGCCCACCTCGTCGATGAACAGGGTGCCGCCGTGCGCGCGCTCGAAGACGCCGGGCAGAGGCGGCCGGTCCGCGAACTCGCGGCCGAACAGCGTCTCTTCCATTCGGTCCGCCTCGATCGAGGCGGCGTTGACCACGACGAAGGGCTTGTCGCTCCGGTCAGAATGCTGGTGGATGAAGCGCGCCGCCACCTCCTTGCCGGTGCCGGGTCCGCCGGTCAGCAGAACCCGGCTGCCGCCGCGCGCCACGCGCTGCAACTTGTTCCTGAGCGCGTTCATGATCGGCGAGGAGCCGGCCAGGTGGCCGGCCTGCTGCTCGGCCGCCTTCAGCCGCGCGTTCTCGCGCCTCAGCCGTCCGGCCTCCAGCGCGCGCTGCACCACGACCAGCAGCTGGTCCATGTTGAACGGCTTCTCGATGAAGTCGTAGGCGCCCTGCTGCACCGCCGCGACCGCAACCTCGATGTTGCCGTGGCCCGAGATGATGACGACCGGAATGCCGGGGTTGTCGCGCTTGACGCTCTTGAGGATCTCGATCCCGTCCATGCGGCTGCCCTGCAGCCAGATGTCGAGGATGATCAGGTCCGGGGGCGTGCGCTCGATCGCCGCGAAGGCACTGTCCGCGTCCTGGGCGCTGCGGGGCTCGTGCCCCTCGTCCGTCAGCACGTCGCCGATCAGATTTCGTATGTCCTCTTCGTCATCGACGATCAGTATGTCGGCCATGTGTCCTCATCCCTCCTTCACGCGTATTGCGCATGCTTGCCGGATGTTTTTTTCACCGGTCGTCCCGCCGGCTTTGGCAGCTTCAAGATCGCCTCCGCGCCGTCCAGCCCGGAGGAGGCCGGCGCATCGCCCAGCACCAGCTCTCCTCCGTGCTGCTCGACGATCTTCTTGACGATGGCCAGGCCCAGTCCGGTCCCTTTCTGGCGCTTGGTCACGTAAGGCTCGGTTAATCGATCACGATCCTCGGCCGGCAGGCCCAGCCCGTTGTCGGTGATGGTGACGCGCAGGAACCGGCGCCCGTTGCTAAGCCCGACGCGGATGCGCCCGGCGGGCGCCGCGGCCTCCTCCATCTCTCTGCGGCTCTCGATCGCGTCCGCGGCATTTTGCAACAGGTTGGTCAGGCATTGCCCGATCAGCCCCCGGTCGCACTGCACCGTCACCGGCGCCTCGGGGATGTCGACCTCGTAGGCGATGTCGTTCTGCCCTTCCTGCTGCAGCAGCACCGCGTCGCGCAGAAGCGCCCCGATGTCCTCGTCGGCCATCACCGGCTCGGGCATCTTGGCCAGTCGCGAGAAAGCATCCACCATGCGCCGGATCTCCCCGGCCTGCCGGGTGATCACGTCGAGATACTGCTCGAACCCGGTGCCGTCCTCGCCCATGCGCGAGACGAACTTGCGCCTCAGCCGGTCGGCCGACAGCTGGATCGGCGTCAGCGGGTTCTTGATCTCGTGCGCCACGCGCCGCGCCACGTCGCCCCAGGCCGCGGCGCGCTGCGCCGAGGCCAGCGCCGTGATGTCGTCGAAGGTCAGCACGTGCCCTTCCTCGGGCGCGTCAGGCGATTTCGGCGCGACGCGGCCCAGGAACTCACGCCGCTCGCCGCCCAGCGCTGCCGTCACGGCCCCCTTGGCGATGCCCGAGGGCGCGCCGCGCGCCGCCTCGACCAGCGCCAGGAAGGCCGGCGCGACCTCCTCGATCGGCCGGCCCAGCGCCTCGTGCGCCCCCACGCGCAGCATCTCGGCGGCCGCCTCGTTCACCAGGTCCACCCGCCCCCTAGCGTCGAAGCCGATCACGCCCGCCGAGACCCCGGCCAGCACCGCCTCGATGAAGTGGCGGCGCATCTCGGAGTCCTCCTTGGCCGAGACCAGCGCGTTGCGCTGCCGCTTCAGCTGCTCGGCCATGCGATTGAAGATCTGGCTCAGACGGGTGATCTCGTCGTCGCTCTTGGGCTCCTTGACGCGCACGTCGAGATTGCCCGCGCCGATGCTCTCGGCGGCCTGGGTCAGCCGGCCCACTGGCTTGGCCAGATGCTCGGCGAACCACAGCCCCAGCAGGATCGCGGCCAGGATCACCAGCATGGCGAAACCCAGATAGATCACGGCGAAGCTGAACAGGATGCCGTTGCGCTCGCGCTCGAGCCGGTCGTAGAGCTGAACGGTGTTGCGCGTCTTGTCCAGAAGCTTCAGCACGTCGCCCTGCACGTTGCGGGTGACGTAGAGATAGGCGTCGAAGAAATTGGTCAGGTAGACCAGGGCCCGGATCTCGTTGTTCTTCGCGTCCGGGATGACGACGACCTCGCCCGCGCGCGCGCGGTCCATCTGCTCGGGTGTTGGCGGCTCGAACTTGAACAGATAGCTGTACTCGCCCCGCGCCAGGATCTCCTTTTGCGACGAGAACACATAGGCCTCGGGCAGCTCGCGCAGCAGCGCCTGCTTCTGCACCAGCATGGAGAGCTGTTCGCCGTTGATGCCGTGCTCGGCGGCGCGGTTCAGGTCGTTGGCCATGGCCAGGACATCGGCCGTGATGTTGCGCCGGTGCTCGCGCTCGTAGGCCTGCGCCGTTGCCAGCGAGTTGCGCACGACGCTGCCGACCTGTTCGGAAAACCAGCTCTCGATGCCGAAGTTCACCGTCACCGTGGCGAAGACGGCGACCAGGATCGTGGGCAACAGCGCCACCGCCGCGAAGACGCCGGTGAGGCGAAGGTGCAACTTGGAGCCGGCCGACTTGCGCCGCCGCGCGATCACCAGCTCGCTGATCTTCAGTCCGATCAGCGCCGTCAGGATCAGGAAATAGACCAGATCGATGAGCAGGACGACCTTGAGATAGGGCGAGCTGCGCTCTCCCTCCGCGCCGAAGCCCAGCACCGCGGAGTTCGCGGCAGCCAGCACGGGGCCCAGGAAGACCAGTCCGAAGATCAGCCTGCGTCCGAGCCAGCGCGAACGGCGGCGGCCCCTGCCCCCGCGGTTTCCGCGAGGCGTCTGAGCCCCGGAGTCCCGTCCGTTGTCCTGGCTCGCGCCCGGGCCGTTTCCGGATCCGGCCGCCGGGCCGGAAATCGCGCCCAGATCGGTCACACTGCCTCGTGCGTTCCTCGCCCGCTGGAGGGCGATTGTCGTTTGTGTTGCGAAACTACATCAGTTTCTTGCCACGTGTGACCGGAATGTCAAGCTCCCTGATGCGCTTTCGCAGCGTATTGCGGTTGATCCCGAGAAGTTCCGCCGCCTTCACCTGGTTGCCGCGCACCGCCGAGAGCGTCAGCGCGATCAGCGGCAGCTCCACCTCGCGCAGCACCCGATCGTGCAGGCCGGGCGGCGGCAGGCTGTCGCCGTGCATGCGGAAATAGCGCTTGAGGTGGAGCTCCACCGCCGCGCCCAATGTGCGCCCGGCTTCGGCCGCCTCGATGCCAGCCGGATCCCTGCCGCTGGCCGCGCGCAGCTCCGCCTCGATCTCCTCGGCCGTAATCTGGTCGTCCGGGCAGAGCACCGCGAGCCGCCGCATCACGTTCTCCAGCTCGCGCACGTTGCCCGGCCAGGCATGCTCCTTCAGCCGGGCGATGCCTTCGGCCGAGAGCGTCTTGCGCGGCAGGCCCTCCTTCTCCGCCAGGCGCAGGAAGTGGCGCGCCAGGTCGGGAATGTCGTCGAGCCGCTCGCGCAGCGGCGGCAGGCGCACCGGCACGACGTTGATGCGGTAGTAAAGGTCCTCGCGGAACCGGCCGACATTGATCAGCTGGCGCAGGTCCTGATGCGTGGCGGCGATGATGCGCACGTCGGCGCGCCGTGTCGTGCGCCCGCCGACGGTGGTGTACTCCCCCTCCTGCAGCACGCGCAGAAGCCGTGTCTGCGCCTCGGCCGGCATGTCGCCGATCTCGTCGAGGAACAGCGTGCCCCCCTGCGCCTGCTCGAACCGGCCGATGCCGCGCTCGGTCGCGCCGGTGAAGGCGCCCTTCTCGTGGCCGAACAGCTCGGACTCGATCAACTCGCGCGGGATCGCGGCCATATTGATCGCCACGAAGGGCCCGCGCGCGCGCTTGCCGAAATTGTGCAGCGCACGCGCCACCAGCTCCTTGCCGGTGCCGCTCTCGCCGGCGATCATCACGGTCAGGTCGGTATGCATCAGCCGGGCCATCACCCGGTAGACCTCCTGCATGGCCGGCGAGCGGCCGATCAGCGGCAGGTTCTCGTCGCGCGGCTCGGCCGGAGCGGGCGCGTCCTCCCTGACCTTCGCCTGGCGCCTCAGCGCCTTCTGCACGAAATCGAGCAGCTCCTCGAGGTCGAAGGGCTTGGGCAGGTACTCGTAGGCGCCCACCTCGGCTGCCCGGATCGCGGTCAGGACGGTGGTCTGCGCGCTCATCACGATCACCGGCAGATCGGGCCGGCGCCGGCGGATCGCGGGCAGCAGGTCGAGCGCATCGCCGTCGGGCATGTGCACGTCGGTGAGCACCAGGTCCCCCTCGCCCTGCTCGACCATGCGCCACAGCTCCGAGGCCGAGCCGGTCGCCCTCACCCGGCAACCCGCCCGGCCCAGCGCCTGGCTCAGCACCATGCGGATCGAGCGGTCGTCATCGGCCAGCAGCACCGTTGCGCCCGAAGGGACCGCGCTGCGCGCCGCCTCGCTCTGCCCCGCCTCGCTCATGCGGCGTCCTCCTCGGAGTCGCCGGCCGGTTCGGCGCTCGCCTCCGCCGCCATCGGCAGCAGCAGCCGGAACCGGGTGGCGCCGGGCTGGGACTCGCACGAGATCACGCCGCCATGGTCCGAGACGATCTTCGAGACCAGCGCCAGGCCCAGCCCGCCGCCACTGCCCTTGGTGGTGACGAAGGGATCGAAGATATGCGGCAGCATGTCTTCGGGCACACCGCCGCCGTTGTCGGCCACGGTGACCTGCAAGGGCAGGCTCTCGCGCCGCCCGGCGGGCGTGGCCACCTTCATGCCTGCATGATAGGCGGTCCTGACCGTGATGATCCCGCCCACCTGCGGCACCGCCTCGGCGGCGTTCTTCAGCAGGTTCAGCACCACCTGGATCAGCTGGTCCGCATCGCCCATGGTCGGCGGCAGCGAGGGGTCGTAGTCCTGGATGAACCGGGCGTGGCCGGCGAATCCTGCCTTGGCCGAGCGGCAGGCGCGGTCGAGCACATCGTGGATGTTGACCGGCTGGAAGCGGCCCGGGACGATCTCGCCGAACTGCTCCACGCGCGCCACCAGGGCGCCGATCCGCTCGACCTCGTCGCGGATTAGCCCGGTGAGCTCGCGCTCCTCCTCCGAGGCCCCCATCTGCAGAAGCTGCGCCGCGCCCGAGATCCCGGCCAGCGGATTCTTGATCTCGTGCGCCAGCATCTGCGCCATGCCCGCCACCGAGCGTGCGGCGCTGCGATGCGTAAGCGAGCGGTCCATGGTCTCGACGATGGCGCGCGGGTGGATCAGCACCACCGCGCCGGCCTCGCCCTCGCCCATCGGCGCGGCGTGCAGGTCCACCAGCCGCGTCGGAAGCCCTGGCCAGGACAGCTCGACCCCGTATTCGGCCATGTTCACGCGCTGGCGCCGCGCCTGGGCGACGAGGTCCACCAGCCGGCTGCCCTCGCCGGCCATCGCCGGCAACCCGTGGCCGCGCAGGTGGCGTTCCGAGGCGGCGAGGAAGTTCTCGCCTGCGCCGTTCACCGCCACGATCTTGTCCGCACCATCCACCACCAGCGCCGGGTTCGGAAGGCTGTTCCAGATCAGTTCGAAGTCGCGCGCAGCGGTCACGCCGCACCCCCCGGCCATGCAAAAGATTTTGTCTGCCAAATCGCCACGCGGCCCGCAGATGCCCAAGCCGTGAGCAGACACCCGAAATAGCGCCGGCCCTTGCCCCGTGCAAGGCCCGCCACTAGAACCCGCAGAAGAGGGAGGCGCCTGTGCGAACAGCCGTGATCATCGTCGCCGCCGGCCGGGGCACACGCCTCGGCGGCCCGGTGCCGAAGCAATACCGGCGCGCGGGCGGCGAGATGGTGCTCACCCGCACGCTGCGCAATGCCTTGTCGGCCACCGAGATCGATGCCGTGGTCGCGGCCATCGCGCCCGGCGCCGAGGCGCTCTATGCCGAGGCCGTGGCCCCCCTGTCCGACCCGCGCCTGCTGCCCCCCATCCTCGGCGGGGCCGAGCGCGCCGACACGGTGCGGCTCGCACTCGAGGCGCTTGAGCAGGCGGCCCCCGAGGTCGTCCTGGTCCACGACGCGGCCCGGCCCTTCGCCTCGCCGGCCCTCTTTGCCGCGCTCGCTGCGGCAGCCCGTGCGGGCGACGGCGCCATCGCCGCACTGCCCGTCGCGGACGCGCTGTGGCGCGAATCCGACGGCCATGCCGACAGCCCGGTTCCCCGCGCCGGCCTGTGGCGCGCCCAGACGCCCCAGGCCTTCCCCTTCGCCCCGCTTCTCGCCGCGCACCGTGCCGGCGGCCCTGCGGCGCTGGACGATGCCGAGGTATTCCGCCGCGCGGGCCACCGGGTCCGCCTGGTTGCGGGCGAGCCGGAGAACTTCAAGATCACCACCACGGGTGACCTCGCCCGTTCCGAACGGCTCCTGACCCGGGAGGCAGAGATGACTGAGACCCGCACCGGCCAGGGCTTCGATGTCCATCGCTTCGCGCCGGGCGACCACGTCACGCTGTGTGGCGTGCGCATCCCCCACGACCGCGCGCTCGAGGGCCACTCGGACGCCGATGTGGGCCTGCACGCGCTGGCCGACGCGCTCTACGGCGCCATCGCCGACGGCGACATCGGCACCCACTTCCCCCCGTCGGACCCCCAATGGAAGGGTGCCGAGAGCCGTATCTTCCTCAGCCACGCGGGCGAGCGCGTGGCCGCGCTGGGCGGGCGCATCGTCAACCTCGACGTCATGCTGCTGTGCGAGCGCCCGAAGATCGCACCGCACGCCGCCGCCATGCGGGCGGGGATCGCCGCCGAGCTGGGCATCGACCCGGCCCGCGTCTCGGTGAAGGCCACCACCATGGAGCGCCTGGGCTTCATCGGCCGCGAGGAGGGCATGGCGGCGCTGGCCACCGCCACCATTGCCGTGCCGACCGTCGCAACCGCAGGGGAGGCCGCCTGATGCCCGACCGTTTTGCCACCGTCTTCGGACTCGGCCGCCTGCCCGGCGCACCCGGCACCTGGGCGTCCGTGGCGACGATCCCGCTCGCCTGGGGGCTGAACGCGATCGCCGGCTTCTGGCTGGTGGCGCCGGCCACGGTGGCCCTCGCCGTGGTGGGCTACGTGGCCACCGCGCAGATGCTCGCCGAGCGCGGGACCGCCCCGGGCGACGCGGTCGAGCTGGAATGGGACTCCGGGGACAGCGCCTTCGTTCCCGCCGCCGACGACGACCCCTCCGAGGTCGTCATCGACGAGGTCGTCGGCATGCTGATCGCCCTGTGGCCGCTGTCCGCCGGCCTGACGATCGTCGGCGCCGCCTGGTATGTCTGGCCCTGGCCGGGCTGGGTGCTCGGATTCCTGCTGTTTCGCTTCTTCGACATCGTCAAGCCGCCTCCGGTGAGCTGGTGCGAGCGCGCCCCCGGTGCGCTCGGCGTCATGCTCGACGACATCGTGGCCGGGATCCTGACGGCCATCATATCCCTCGTCGCCGCGGGCTTCGCGCATGGCTGGCTTTGACGAGACGCGCCGGCTCGCCGCCGAGCTCTTGCGCCATTGCGAGCTGCGCGGCCTGACCATTGCCACCGCCGAGAGCTGCACCGGCGGCATGGTGATCGCGGCGCTGACCGACATCCCGGGCTCCTCGGCGGTGGTCGAGCGCGGCTTCGTCACCTATGCCAACGCGGCCAAGACCGACTGCCTGGGCGTGCCCGCCAACCTGATCGAGACCCACGGCGCCGTCTCCGAGCCCGTGGCCCGCGCCATGGCCGAGGGCGCGCTGGCGCATTCGCCCGCCGACCTCGCCGTGGCCATCACGGGCATCGCCGGCCCGGGCGGCGGCACCGCCGGGAAGCCCGAGGGCCTGGTGCATTTCGCCTGCGCGCAGCGCAACGGCGCCGTGGCGCATCTGCGCGTCGCTTTCGGCGCCATCGGCCGCGATGCCGTGCGCCGGGCCTCGGTCGTCAAGGCGCTCGAGATGCTGCGTGCCGCGGCCGGGGACTGAGCGTCGCGCTCAGCTCTGCACGATGCGTTTGGGCTCCACGTCGGGCGGCAGCTCGCGCCTGCCATAGAGCTGCTCGGCGCGGTGTTCGAAGGCGCGCACCATGCGCTTGACCGCCTCGTTGAACACCAGACCGATCACCGCCTGCAGCGTGCGCGAGCGGAACTCGAAGTCGATGAAGAAGTGGACGTCGCAGACCCCCTCGGTCACCGGCTTGAACTGCCAGTGATTGTTGAGGTAGCGGAACGGCCCCTCCAGATAGGCCACGTCGATGCGGCTCTTGTCGGGGCGCAGCGTCACCCGGCTTCCGAAGCGCTCGCGGAACACCTTGAACGAGACCACGAGATCGGCCTCCACGATCTCGGTCCCGTCCCCCTGCGGCTTGCGCGAGCGGATCCGCGCGCCGCTGCACCAGGGCAGGAACTCGGGATAGGAGGAGACGTCGGCGACCAGCGCGTACATCTCGCCGGGCGTATAGGGCACGCGGCGGACCTCGGCATGAGTTGGCATCTGGCGGCGGTTTCCTGTGTGTGTCCCGATTTCGCTCCCTTGGCCCGTGCTTAGCATGGCACAGGCCCCGCTGCGCAAGCCCTCACGGCGATCTGCATTGACGCGGGGCGCGCGATCCGGTCACCCTTGGCCCCCCGCCGGCGGCGCGAGCGAGGCGCGATGACCCGACCCCCCAAGACCTTCGTGCTGGTGCATGGCGCCTGGCATGGCGGCTGGTGCTGGGGACGCGTCGCGCCGCTGTTGCGCGCGCGCGGGCACCGCGTCACCACGCCCACGCTCACCGGCCTGGGCGAGCGCGCCCACCTGATGTCGCCCGACATCGACCTCGCGCTGATGACGATGGATCTGGTGAACCACCTGCAGTGGGAGGACCTGGCCGACGCGATCCTCGTCGGCCACAGCTTCGCCGGCCACGCCATCACCGGTGCCGCCGACCAGATGCCCGGCCGCATCGCGCGTCTGGTCTATCTCGACGCCCAGGTGCCCGAGAGCGGCCGCGCGCCCTTCGACTCGCTGCCGCGCAGGATCGTCGCCGAGCGTCTGCGCCTGGCCGAGGCCAGCAGCGGCGGGGTGTCGATCCCCGCGCCCCCCGCCGCCGCCTTCGGCGTGACCGAGGCGCGCGACGCCGCCTGGCTCACCGCGCGCCTGACGCCGCACCCGCTGCGCAGCTTCACCACCGGGCAGACCTTCGCCGGCCCGCCGGGCAACGGCCTGCCGGCCGAGTACGTGCTGTGCAAGGACCCGGTCTACGGCCCGCTCGAGGGAGCGCTCGCGCGCGCGCGCGAGCTCGGCTGGCCGGTCACCGAGCTCGCCACCGGCCACGACGCCATGGTCACTGCCCCAAACGCACTGGCGGAATTGCTCGATTCGCACTAGGTGGCGGTGTTCTTCCCGGGGAAGGACCCTTGCCGCATGATCGTCGACCGCCTTTCCGAGCTGCCCCCGCATAAGGTCCCGCGCACCGGCGACGACACGCCGGCGCGCAGCCTGTGGGGCTACATGCGCCGGATGACCGGCTGGCACCAGCCCGTGGCCTGCACGCTGGCCGTGGTCGTCGCGGTGCTCCAGTTCGCCCCGATCGAGCTGCAACGGCGCCTGATCGACGACGCCATCGCCAAGCAGGACACGCGGCTGCTGCTCGTCCTCGGCGCGATCTACGCCGGCGTGCTGGTGCTGCACCGGCTGGCCAAGTTCGCGCTGGGCTTCTACCAGGGCTGGCTGAGCGAGAGCGCGACCATCTACACCCGCCACCACGTTCTCGCCCTGCATCGCAAGCGGCTCGCCGCCAACGGCCGCATCGAGCCCGGCAAGGCCGTCGAGATCATCGGCGCCGAGATCGAGCGGCTCGGGGGCTTCGTCGGCCAGGGGCCCAGCCGTGCCTGCGCCAACACCGCCATCCTGCTCGGCGTCATCGGCTACATGCTGACCGTGCAACCCGAGATCGCCGGGCTCAGCCTGATCTTCCTGGTGCCGCAGGTGATCCTCACGCCGATCATGCAGAACCGGCTCAACGAGCTGACCGGCGAGCGGGTCGGCCTGGTGCGCGAGCTCAGCGAGCAGGTGGCGGGTGGCAAGGCCGGGGACGATTCGCCCACCAACCGGCTGCTGCGCCGGGTGTTCTCGAACCGCATCCTGTTCCACGCCTGGAAGTTCCTGCTCAAGGGCGGGCTCAACTTCATGAACGCGCTGGCGCCGCTGGCGGTGCTGGTCTGGGGCGGCTGGCTCGTCATCCACGGCCAGGCCACGGTCGGCGTCCTCGTCGCCTTCGTCTCGGGCTTCGAGCGCATGTCGGGCCCGATCCGCGAGCTGATCAACTTCTACCGCACCTGCGCCCAGGCCGGCGTGCAGCACGAGATGATCGCCAGATGGATGCGCGAGTGACCGGCCCGGGCTTGCCGGGGGCGCGCCGCCGGGGCACCCTGCCCCGCAGCCGCCGCCAGCGCGAGGCCCGCCCGTGACGCATGCCTACCGCATCCGCCCGCTGATCCCGGCCGAAGACATCTCGGCCCGCGTCGCCCAGCTCGCCGGCGAGATCAACACCCATTTCGCCGGCTCGGAGAAGCTGATCGTGGTCGGGCTCCTGCGCGGCTCCTTCGTCTTCATCGCCGACCTGGTGCGCCGGCTCGACCTGCCCGTCGAGGTGGACTTCATCGAGGCCTCCTCCTACGGCTCGGGCACCGAGAGCTCGCGCGAGGTGCGCATCTTCAAGGACCTGCGCTCGCCCGTCCAGGGGCGCGACGTGCTGGTGGTCGAGGACATCGTCGACACCGGCCACACGCTCAAGCACGTGCTGCGCCTGCTCGCCACACGCAAGCCCGCCCGGCTCGAGGTCTGCGCGCTGCTGTCCAAGCCCGCGCGCCGCGAGGTCGAGATCCGCGCCCGCTGGATCGGCTTCGAGATTCCCGACGAATTCGTCGTCGGCTACGGCATCGACTACGCCCAGTCGAACCGCAACCTGCCCTTCATCGGCGCGGTGGAGTTCGACTGAGCCCGCTCGCCCGCCACCACTGCCCCAAATTAGGACGCCGCGTCGATTGAGCGCACGCGCACCGTGCTATAGGGTCGATAGCAGGGAAAACGGAGTGGGATCAAACTATTGCAAACTTTAATGAAACTTTTGGTTGCGGCGGCCATCGCCCTCGCACCGGGGCTGGCCCAGGCGAAGCGGGGCAAGGGAAACGGCGGCGGCACCACGGTGGTCGGCGTCGCGGCCGCGCTCGGCTTCCTGCACGACAGGATGGGGCCCGTGGGCCTCGTCGACTCCTATGTCGAGGACAAGGCCGACTATGCCTACACCTACGACAACGCGCTGGCCGTCATGGCCTTCCTCTCGAGCGGCGACCTGGCCTCCGCGGCCGCGGTCCTGCACGCCTACGCGGTGATCGGTCCCGAGGCCAGCGGCGCCTTCCTGCACCGCTACCGCACCAGCGACGGCGGCAACGCCTATGGCCTGCCCGGGGTCGGGCACAACGCCTATCTGCTGCAGGCCATGGCGCTCTATCGCCGTGCCAGCGGAGACGACGCCTATGACGGCCTTGCCCGCGGCATCGCCGATTACCTCCTGAGCCAGCAGGACACCGACGGCGGCCTCTTCGGCCACGAAGGCGTGACCTGGAAGAGCACCGAGAACAACCTCGCCGCCTATGCCGCGCTCAAGAGCGCCGCGGCGGTGTTCGGCGTTGCGGCCTATGCGGACGCGGCCGACGCGATCGGCGCTTTCCTGGTCCGCGAATGCTGGGACGGCCAGCGGTTCCTCACCGGCAAGAACGACCCCATGATCGTCACCGACGCGCAGGCGCTGGGCGTCATGGTGCTCGGCCCCGGCTATGCCAATGGCGCCTACTGGGTCGAGGACTACACGCTGACGACCCGGCGCTATCATGGCCACGACACCGTGACCGGCTTCGACCTCAACGACGACCGCGACACGGTCTGGACCGAGGGCACCCTGCAGCAGGCCATGGCGTTCCTGTTCGCCGGCGACCCCCAAAGCGCCGACACCTACCGCACCGAGGCCGAAAAGCTGTTCCAGAGCTCGGGCGCCCTGTGGCAGGCGAGCAATACCGGCAGCACCGGGTTCGGCGGCACCTTCACGCGCTGGCAGGCCGCGGCCCCGACCGCCTGGTACGTCATGCTGGCCAACCAGGACAACGCGATGGCCCCGCTTCACTAGGGGCGCTGTCAGCGGGGCGGGGTCCGCCGTACGGCGCGGCCTCAGCCCGGCCCCAGCCTCGCCAGCCGCGCCTCGCGCAGCCGCCGGAAGTCGTCGCCCGCATGGTAGGACGAGCGCGTCAGCGGCGACGCCGAGACCATCAGGAAGCCCTTCGACCGCGCCGTCTTCTCATAGCCGGCGAACTCCTCGGGCGGCACGAAGCAGGCCACCGCGTGGTGCTTGCGCGTCGGCTGCAGGTATTGGCCGATGGTCAGAAAATCCACGTCGGCCGAGCGCAGGTCGTCCATCACCTGCCCCACCTGGCTGCGCTCCTCGCCCAGCCCCACCATGATGCCCGACTTGGTGAACATCGCCGGGTCGATCTCCTTCACCCGCTGCAGAAGCCTCAGCGAGTGGAAGTAGCGCGCGCCGGGGCGCACCTCCGGGTAGAGCCCCGGCACCGTCTCGAGGTTGTGGTTGAACACGTCCGGCTTGGCCGCCACCACCGCCTCCAGCGCCGCGGCCGGGCAGCGCAGGAAGTCCGGCGTCAGCACCTCGATGGTGGTCTCGGGGCAGCGCCGGCGGATGGCGCGGATGGTCTGGGCGAAGTGCTCGGCGCCGCCGTCGTCGAGGTCGTCGCGGTCGACCGAGGTGATGACCACATGCGCCAGCCCCAGCTTCTCGACCGCCTGCGCCACGCGCCCGGGCTCGAAGGCGTCCAGCGTATCGGGGCGCCCGGTGGCCACGTTGCAGAACGTGCAGCCGCGCGTGCAAACCTCGCCCATGATCATCATGGTGGCGTGGCCCTGCGCCCAGCACTCGCCGACATTGGGGCAGCCCGCCTCCTGGCACACGGTATGCAGCCCGTGCTCCTGGATGACGTTGCGCGTGCGGAAATAGCCCGCCGAGTTCGGCGCCTTGACCCGGATCCAGGCGGGCTTGCCCGGGCTCGGGTTGTCGGCCCGGTGCGCCTTCTCCGGGTGGCGCCGGGACGGGGTCTTCAGGTCGCGGGTCGTCGGGGCATCCATGTCGCACCTGCTGCCTTGCTCGACATGGAGATATAGACTCCGCGCGCAAAAGGAAACGCCCCCCGCCCGCTCCGGGGGGAGCCGGAGCAGGCGGGGGACTGCGTCCGCGACCTTCTTACCCGGTCGCGGCCATCACGTTGACGCCGTGGTCATAGACCAGCTGGCCGCCGAAATAGGCCGTGGCAGTCACGATTGCGAAAATCGCCAGATCGACGGCGGCGACGCCCAGCACGCGCCGGCCCGCGATCTCGGTGCCGCGCCACCAGAAGACAGCCCGGATCACCGCCCAGCTGCCGATGGCGATGGCCGTGGTGGTGCCCAGCGTCTCGTGCGTCTCGATCACCGACTCGGGGATTCCCCGGCTCATGGCGATTTGCGCCGCGATGCTGCCGAACACCGCGGCCACCACCGCGCTGATCCCGGCCAGCACCGCCACCGCGGCCGAGACGGTCGCATAGCCGCCACGCCCCGACAGCGGAATGCCGCGCATCAACGCGGCCCCGTCCGCGAGCATGAGCAGAACGATCAGGACGATCGGGAAATGCACGATCATCGGGTGGATAAGCGCGAGAGATTCCATGCGGCCTTGCCTCCTGTGCCTCTGTGGTGCCGGATTCGCCCCCGGATTCGCCCCCGGATTCGCCCCCGGATTCGCCCCCGGGTTCGACCCGGTGTTGCCGGTGCGTGCGGCGGCCCCGTATGCCGCTCGAAGACATGCGACCGGGCCCCCGCCGGGCCACGCACCTGGGATGCCGTGACCCGCCAAGCAATTGGCCGCAGGTTGTAAAATGCGCTCCGCGCCGGCGCCTATATCCGGGGTTTACGCGGTAGCCCGCCGCCCGGGCACGCTCACGCCGTCGCCCGCTCCGGGAACAGCGCCGCCAGGCCAACCTCCGAGGCCCCGGCCACGCCCCGCTCGGTCACCAGCCCGCTGACCAGCCGCGCTGGGGTGCCGTCGAAGCTGGGATTGGCCGCGCCCGAGCCCGGCGAGACCACGCGCACGCGCTCCACCTCGCCCGCGGCGTTCAGGCCGGTGACCTCGGTCACCTCTTCGCCCGCGCGCTCCTCGATGGGAATCTCGGCCACGCCGTCGCGCACCGACCAGTCGATGGTCGGCGAAGGCAGGCAGACATAGAACGGCACGCCGTTGTCGTGCGCCGCCAGCGCCTTCAGATAGGTGCCGATCTTGTTGCACACATCGCCGGTGGCCGTGGTCCGGTCGGTGCCGACGAAGCAGATGTCCACCTGGCCCTTCTGCATCAGCAGCCCCCCGGCATTGTCCACGATCACCGTGTGCGGCACGCCGTGGTTGCTCAGCTCCCAGGCCGTGAGGTGGCCGCCCTGGTTCCTGGGCCGGGTCTCGTCGACCCAGACATGCACCGGCAGGCCTGCGTCATGCGCCTGGTAGATCGGTGCCGTCGCCGTGCCCCAGTCGCAGGTCGCCAGCCAGCCGGCATTGCAGTGGGTCAGCACGTTCACCGGCCCGTCCTTGGCGGCGGCGATCTCGCGGATCAGCTCCAGCCCGTGCGCGCCGATGCGCCGGTTGATCTCCACGTCCTCCTCGACGATCTCTGCCGCCCGCGCATAGGCCGCCTCGACCCGCTCGGCGGGCCTCAGCGGCAACAGCCGCTGGCGCATGTCGTCCAGCGCCCATTTCAGGTTGATCGCGGTTGGCCGCGTCTCGAACAGGCGCTCATAGGCCCGGGCGAGCCCCGCGTCGGAGGCGTCCTCGCGCATCGCCAGCGCCACGCCATAGGCCGCCGTCGCCCCGATCAGCGGCGCGCCGCGCACCAGCATGGCGCGGATCGCGTGCGCCGCGTCGGCCATGCCGGCCAGCCGCGCCGTCTCGAAGGCGAAGGGCAGCCTGGTCTGGTCGATGATGCCAACCGTGCGGCCGTCGTCCTCCAGCCAGATCGGCCGCCAGTGCCTGTCGCCAACTTTCATGCCGTCCTCCCTTGCCGCCCACAATGTAATGCTTCGCCGCCCGCTGCGCATCCCTCAGTCGCGCCGGACCGTATCTTCGCGCCAGCCCGCGCCACCCATCCGCTCCGTGATCTCTCGGCCCAACGCGGCCGGCGCCCCTTCAATCCCGCCCGGCGCCCTTCTAGGCTGCGCGCGATCCATTCAGCGACGGAGTCGCCCATGAACCTCTCCACCCTGCTGCGCGCCCGCGCCGAGGCCGGCCGCCCGGTCCGCGCCGGCCTGATCGGCGCCGGCAAGTTCGGCTCCATGTTCCTCGCCCAGGTGCCCACCACGCCGGGGCTCGAGGTCGCCGCCATCGCCGACCTCTCGCCCCAGCGCGCCCGCGACGCCATGCGCACCGTGGGCTGGGACGCCGAGCGCATCGCCCGCACCGCGCTGATCGAGGACGGCAAGGCGCTGGCCGCCCGCGAAGACGTGGACGTGGTCATAGACGCCACCGGCCACCCCGAGGCTGGCATCGGCCACGCCCGTGCCGCCATCGCCGGCGGCAAGCACATCGTCATGGTCAATGTCGAGGCCGACGTGCTCGCCGGCCCGCTCCTGGCCGAGGAAGCGCGCGCCGCCGGGGTCGTGTGCTCCATGGCCTATGGCGACCAGCCCGCCCTGATCGCCGAGCTGGTCGACTGGGCCCGCGCCACCGGCTTTCGCGTCGTCGCCGCCGGCAAGGGCACGAAATACCTGCCCGGCTATCACCAGCTCACGCCGTCTCAGGTCTGGAACCACTACGGCCTGACCGCCGAGCAGGCCAAGGCCGCCGGCATGAACGCGCAGATGTTCACCTCGTTCATGGACGGCACCAAGTCGGCCATCGAGATGGCCGCGGTCTCGAACGCCTGCGGCCTCAGGCCGCCCAGCGATGGGCTCGCCTTCCCGCCCTGCGGCGTCGACGACCTGCCCCACGTCCTGCGCCCGAAATCGGCCGGCGGCCGCCTCGAGGCGCCCGGCACCACCGAGGTCGTCGCCTGCGACGAGCGCGACGGCCGCCCGGTTTTCCGCGACCTGCGCTGGGGCGTCTATGTGGTGGTCGAGGCGCCGACCGACTACGCCGCCGCCTGTTTCCGCCAGTACGGGCTCAAGACCGACTCCACCGGGCGCTACGCCGCGCTTTACCGCCCCTGCCACCTGATTGGGCTCGAGCTCGGCGTCTCGGTGCTCAACGCCGCGCTCAGGGGCGAGCCCACCGGCCAGGCCCGCGCCTTCAGGGGCGACGTGATGGCCGTGGCCAAGCGCGACCTCGCCCAAGGCGAGACTCTCGACGGCGAGGGCGGCTTTTGCGTGTGGGGCAAGCTCGCGCCCGCCGCCGACTCGCTGGCCAGGGGCGCGCTGCCCATCGGGCTTGCGCACGGCGTCGAGCTGTTGCGCTCGATCAAGGCGGGTGAGGTCGTGACATGGGATGCCGTGGCGATCGACCCGGAGCGCCCCGCGCCCCGCGCCCGGCGCGAGATGGAGGCGCGTTTCGCGCCCAGCTAGGAGGCGTGCTTGCCAGGCTTCAGCAAGGAATTCCGCGAGCACCTGAAGACCGAGCACGACCTTGGCCGCTTCTCCGAGTTCCTGCGCGAGATCGTGTTCGGCGGCAATGACGGCATCGTCACCACCTTCGCCGTGGTAGCGGGCTTCGCCGGCGCCGGCGCTGCCGGCACAGCCGAGATCGGCGCCATCGCCGTGATCCTGTTCGGGCTGGCGAACCTGTTCGCCGACGCCACCTCGATGGCGCTCGGCTCCTATCTCTCGGCCCGCGCCCAGGCCGACCTCTACCACACCGCCCGCGCCGACGAGCTGCGCGCCATCCGCAACCGGCCCCGGGCCGAGCGCGCCGAGATCTTCGAGATCCTGCGCGCCAAGGACATTCCCGACGCGGACATCGCCGCCTTCGCCGACCTCTATGCCCGCCACCCGGAATTTCTCGCCGACTTCATGATGGCGCACGAGATCGGCATGCCCGACCCGCGCGGCGACAGCCCGGGGCTGGGCGCCCTGGCCACCTTCCTCGCCTTCATTCTGTTCGGCGCCATACCGCTGGTGCCCTATTTCCTGAGCGCCCCGGACACGTCCACCTTCTACCACTCGTGCCTGGCCACCTTCGGCGCGCTCACGCTGCTCGGCCTCCTGCGCTGGCGCGTCACCGCCCAGACGGCCACCCGCGCGGTCGGCGAGACGGTGCTGCTCGGCGGCATCTGCGCCGTGATCGCCTACGCGGTGGGGCTGGCGGTGGCGGCCTGATCTTGACCCCGCCCCTGCCCGCCCCTATCCCCTCGCCCATGAAACCCATCCACGTCATCGGCGGCGGCATGGCCGGGTCCGAGGCCGCCTGGGCGGCGGCGGGCATGGGCGTGCCGGTGATCCTGCACGAGATGCGCCCCGAGCGCCCGACCGAGGCGCACCAGACCGCGGGCCTGGCCGAGCTGGTCTGCTCCAACTCGTTCCGCTCCGACGACGACGAGACCAACGCCGTCGGCCTGCTGCACTGGGAGATGCGGCGCCTGGGCTCGATCATGATGGCCTGCGCCGCGCCGGCCGCCATCCCCGCCGGCGGCGCGCTGGCCGTGGACCGCCACGTCTTCTCCGACGCCGTGACGGCGCGGATCGAGGCCCACCCGCTGATTACCGTCGCGCGCGGCGAGGTCGCGGGGCTGCCGCCCGCCGCGTGGGACAGCGTCATCATCGCCACCGGCCCGCTCACCTCGCCGGCGCTGGCCGAGGCGATCCGCGCGCTCACCGGCGAGACCTCGCTCGCCTTCTTCGACGCCATCGCGCCGATCGTCTATGCCGACTCGATCGACATGCGCCAGGCCTGGTTCCAGTCGCGCTACGACAAGGGCGAAACGGAAGCCGAGCGCACCGCCTATCTCAACTGCCCGATGAGCCGCGACGCCTACGACCGCTTCATCGACGCGCTCCTCGCCGCGCCCAAGGCCGAGTTTCACGACTGGGAGCGCTCCACCCCCTATTTCGAGGGCTGCCTGCCCATCGAGGTCATGGCCGAGCGCGGCCGCGAGACCCTGCGCCACGGCCCGATGAAGCCCGTCGGCCTGACTAACCCGCACCGGCCAGGCGAGAAGCCGCACGCCGTGGTGCAGCTGCGCCGCGAGAACGCGCTGGGCACGCTCTACAACATGGTCGGCTTCCAAACGAAGCTGAAATACGCCGCACAAGCGGATGTTTTCGCACTGATTCCCGGCTTGGAGAACGCGCGCTTTGCCCGCCTGGGCGGCATCCACCGCAACGCCTTCCTGAATTCGCCCCGCCTGCTCGACGGCCAGATGCGGCTCAAGGCCGATCCCCGCCTGCGCTTCGCCGGCCAGATCACCGGGGTCGAGGGCTATGTGGAATCGGGCGCCATGGGCATCCTGGCGGGCCGCCTGGCCGCGGCCGAGCGGCTGGGCCGCACCCT
Source organism: Thermohalobaculum sp. (assembly GCF_058622915.1). Classification (NCBI taxonomy): domain Bacteria; kingdom Pseudomonadati; phylum Pseudomonadota; class Alphaproteobacteria; order Rhodobacterales; family Paracoccaceae; genus Thermohalobaculum; species Thermohalobaculum sp. Next base: position 24,179 of record NZ_JBZSYN010000045.1, read on the forward strand.
GCCCCCGCCGCCGCCCGAGACCGCGCTCGGCGCCCTTGTCGGACACATCACCGGCGGCGCCGAGGCCGAGACCTTCCAGCCCATGAACGTGAACTTCGGCCTGTTCCCCCCGCTCGGCCAGCCGCCCAAGGGCCGGCGCGGCAAGCGCGACCGCGCCCGCGCCTACACTGCCCGCGCCAAAGCTGCCATCGAGGCCTGGCTGGCCACACTCCCCGCGGCAGCGTAGCGGGCGGGCGTCTAGGCTTTCCTCCCCCGCCGCTGCGCGGCCACGGACATGTTCAGCGCCACGGCGGCGCGGATCAGCGCCTTGTACGCCGCCTCGTCGATCCTGTCGCCCTCGCGCAGATCGATGGCCCGCCGCGTGCTGCCCTCGAGGCTGGCGTTGAACAGCTCCGCAGGGTCCTGCAGCGAGGCGCCCCTGGCGAAGGTCAGCTTCACGACCGCCTTGTAGGTCTCGCCGGTGCACAGGATCCCGGCGTGCTCCCACACCGGAACGCCGCGCCATTTCCAGGTCTCGACCACGTCCGGGTCGGCCTCCCTGACGAGACCCCGGACCCGCGCGAGCGTCTCGCCCCGCCAGTCGGCCAATTCGCTGATTCGCGCGTCGATCATGCGGGAGGGCGAGGTCCCATCTGCCCCGTCCGCCGACCTCTCCTTCGCCGTCTTCATGGTTGCTGCCACTGTCCTCGCCGTCGCCTCGCGTCAGGGGGGCCGCACACACTGCCCGCGATCGCCATCCGCGCTGCCCCGGCCCCCGAGCCGGGGCCTCGTTCCCGCCTCTGAGAAGCCCCGGCTCGATCGCCGGGGCAGCCGGACCAAAAGTCGTGCAGCCCGGATAACCTGGAACAGCAAAGCCCGCCCCTACTGCCCGTAGCGCGCCACGGTGAGGCCGTCGAGGTCGATCTCCGGCTTGGCCCCCGTCACCACGTCGGCCACCGCGCGGGACGAGCCGCAGGACATGGTCCAGCCCAGCGTCCCGTGCCCGGTGTTGAGGAACAGGTTCGCGAACCGCGTCGGCCCCAGCACCGGCGGGCCGTCCGGCGTCATCGGCCGCAGGCCGGTCCAGCCCTGCGACTGGCTCACGTCGCCGCCCCTGGGGAACAGGTCCGTGATCACGTGCTTGACGGTGTCGAAGGCGTGCCTTCTGGTCTTGGTGTTATAGCCGATCAGCTCGGCCTGCCCCGCCACGCGGATGCGCTCACCCAGCCGCGTGATCGCCACCTTGTGCGTCTCGTCCATCAGCGTCGATTGCGGCGCCGAGGAATCGTCGACCACCGGCAGCGTGATCGAATAGCCCTTCACGGGGAAGATCGGCACCCGGATGCCGATGGACCTGAGCAGCACCGGCGCGTAGGGCCCCAGCGCGATCACGAACGCATCCGCCGTCTCCCGCCCCTTGTCGGTGATCACGCCGGCAATGCGGTCGCCCTTGACCTCCAGCCGCTTGATCACCTCGTTGTAGCGGAAGCTCACGCCCAGCTCGGCGGCCCGGTCGGCCAGTGCCGAGGTGAACATGCGGCAGTCCCCGGTCCGGTCCGCGGTCAGCCGCAAGCCTCCGACGATCTTGTCGGCCACGTGCCTCAGCCCCGGCTCGGCGGCAATGCAGCCGTCGCGGTCCAGCACCTCGTAGGGCGAATCGAACCGGTCCAGCACCGCCTGGTCGGCCTTCGAGTACTTGACCTGCTTTTCGGTGCGGAACAGTTGCAGCGTGCCCTGCGCCCGGGTGTCGAAGTCGAGCGTCTCCTCGGCCAGAAGGTCGATCAGCGCATCGCGGCTGTAGTGCGAGACCCGCACCATGCGGCTCTTGTTGCGCTCGTAGGCGGCCGCGGTGCAGTTGGTCACCATACGCCCCATCCAGCGCCACATGCGCGGGTTGAACACCGGCCAGATGAACAGCGGACGGTGGCGCATGAACAGCCATTTCAGCGCCTTGACCGGGATTCCCGGCGCCGCCCAGGGCGAGCTCATGCCGTAAGACAGCTCCCCCGCATTGGCGAAGCTGGTCTCGAGGCCCGGCCCCCGCTGGCGGTCGATCACCAGCACCTCGGCGCCGCGCCGCGCCAGGTAATAGGAAGTGGTCACTCCGATGACGCCCGCGCCCAGAACGATCACTCGCATCGCTTCCCCCATGTCCGGCGCGTCATGCCCGCGCACCTTCTTCACTCAATAGCCCGGCCGCGGCGCGGACGCAAAACCCCGCGAGCGGCGTCTCGGCCCCGGCAGTCTGGGCCTCGGCGCGCGCATGATCGACGAGATATGCCGAGATCGCGTCCCCTGCCATGGCCATGGCGAACGCAACGGCTGCTTGCGCCCACGCCCCCTTTTGGGCTATGCAAGAGACCGCAGCGCCGCAGGACGCGCGGGCAACGGGGCCCGACAGGGCCGGGCCGCGGAACAGCCTACTGGCGGCGTCGCCGAGAGGTGTCGAAATGGGCACACGGATGGCTGTCGTGCTTTACGTCGTGGCCATGGTGGCTACCATAGTGGGCGTGGATCTGGCGTTCTTCAGACACCAGTTCTGGGCACGGCTGTTGGTGAATATCGGCATCGTCCTGGTGTTCGGGGCTTTCTATCTGCGCTTTTCCGGTCGTCCGTGATCGCCGCGGGCGCGAGGCCGTTTGACCCTCCGCGCCGCCGCCCCTATCGTGCCGGGCGGGAGGCGCGAGATGACGGACAAGCCGGCGAAGTTCCTCAACGCGGCCTACGACCTGCACTCGACCGAGGAGACCCGGCGCCACTACGACGACTGGGCCGCCAGCTACGACGCCGAGCTGGCCGAGAACCGCTATGCCACCCCGGGGCGCTGCGCACGGGCGCTTGCCCGCTTCGCCCCGGACCGCACCGCGCCGGTGCTCGACATCGGCTGCGGCACCGGCCTGTCCGGCATGGCGCTGCGCGAGGCGGGCTTTGCCACCATCGACGGCACCGACCTCTCCGACGAGATGCTGGCGCGGGCCCGGGCGCGCACGGGCGTCTACCGTCGCCTCTTCCCCGGCGATGCCGAGGCGCCCCTGCCGGTCGCCGCCGGCGCCTATGCCGCCATGGCCGCCGTGGGCGTCATCAACCCCGGCCACGCCCCGCCCGAGACGGTGGATACGGCCCTCGCGCTCCTGCCCGCGGGCGGCCTGCTCGTGTTCTCGCTCAACGACCACGCGCTGGCCGAGCCCGCCTTCCCCGGCAAGGTCGACGCGGTGGTGGCAAGCGGCGCGGCCGAATGCCTGATGCGCGAGCACGGGCCGCACCTGCCCGGCATCGGGCTCGAGGCCACCGTCTACGTGCTCAGGCGCCGCTGAGGCAGACCCGCACTCACCGAACCGGCCGCCACTGAAGGGAAGGATCGCGCCGCCGGAAAGGCACAGCGCTCCGTTAACCATGAGATCGGTCCGACTCGAGACTCTAATGATTTCAGATGCTTAACACGGTGTCCACACGTGGACACCTGTGCAGGGCTGTCTCCTTGGGGCCACCGGGACCGAACCTCGCCCCCCGCGGGCGCCTCGCCCTGGCCTCACCAGCGCCCGCTCAGCGCCCGCCAGGCCAGGCTCAGCCCCCGCGCCCGGTCGTCGCGCTCGCGCGCCAGGTCGCGCGCCAGATCCAGCCCCGGGTGCCTTGCCCGGCGCAGCACCCGCTCGGCCCGCCAGGCGGGCAGCAGCGCCGGCGTGGCGGCGCGGGGCACCTCGGGCCGCTCCTCCCGCGCCGCCTCCAAAAGCCCCAGCCCCCGGTTGGCCAGCTTGTGCGCGATGGCCCGCGCGTGCTCGGCGGTCCGCCCGCGTGCCAGCGCCGCCAGGTCCGGGCCGGACAGATCGGGCAGCAACGTCGGCCCGCCCCCTGCCGCCATCGGCGCCGCCGTGCGCAGCGCGAAGGCCGTGCCCAGGGCGTGGCCCACCGCGCTCGCCGCCCGCAACGCCGCCGCGTCCTCGCCGGCGACCAGCCGCACCGCCAGCCGGGTCAGCACGCCGAAGCGGGCGTCCAGCCACTCGGCGAAGCGGTGCTCGTCCATGGCGCCCTCGAGTTCCATCTCGCGCGCCTCGACCAGCGCGGCCAGCTCCGCGCCCCGCAGCCCTTGCTCGGCGACCAGCCGGTGCAGCGGCTGCGCCACCTCGTGCTGGCGCGGCGCGCCGCCCGCCCCAGCCGCCTCCACGACCTCGCGCCAGAACTGCAGCCGCATGCGTGCGACCAGTGGCTCCGAGGGCTTCTCCGCCGCCCGGCTCAGCTCGACATCGAAGGCATAGAGCACCATCAGCCGCTCGCGCCCGGGCTCGGGCGCGAACAGCGCGGCGTGGAACAGGTCGGGGTCCATGGCCCGGACGATCCGGGCCGGCGCGCTCAGCTCCGGCGGCCTCATCGCGCGCCCGGGGCGCCGGCCAGGATCAGCTTGGTGATCACCGCGTCCTCCAGCGCCTGGAACGAGGCATCGACGATGTTGCGCGACACCCCGACCGTGGTCCAGGTGTTGCCGGCGGTATCGGCGCAGTCGATCAGCACCCGCGTCACCGCCTCGGTCCCCGCGCCGATGATGCGCACCTTGAAGTCCACCAGGTGCATGCCCTCGATATAGCTCTGGTAGCCGCCCAGGTCCTTCCTGAGCGCGCGCGACAGCGCGTTGACCGGCCCCTGGTCGGAATGGCTCAGCGGGTCGATCGATTCGGACGCCGAGATCATCCGCCGCCCGTCCACATGCGTCACCACCACGGCCTCCGAGACCGTCACCGGCCCGCGCTCGGGGTCGTTGCGCCGCTCGACCGAGACGCGATAGCGATCCACCTCGAAATAGCGCGGCACCAGCCCGAGGAAGCGCCGCGCCAGAAGCTCGAAGCTCGCCTCGGCCGAATCGTAGGCAAACCCCTGGTCCTCCAGCTCCTTGACCCGGGCCAAGAGCCGCCCCAGCCGCAGGTCCTTGGGCGCCACCTCGATGCCGGCATCGGCCAGCCGGCGCACCAGGTTCGAGCGCCCCGCCTGGTTCGACATCGGGATCACCCGGCGGTTGCCCACCGCCTCGGGCGCCACGTGCTCGTAGGTCGCCGGGTCCTTGGCGATGGCCGAGGCATGCAGCCCCGCCTTGTGCGCGAACGCGGCCGAGCCGACATAGGCCGCGTGCCGGTTCGGCTGCCGGTTCAGAAGCTCGTCGAGCAGCAGCGACAGCGAGCGCAACTTCGGCAGCGCGTCGGCCGCGATGCCGGTCTCGAACCGCCCGGCATAGGCCGGCTTGAGCAACAGCGTGGGGATGATCGAGACCAGGTTGGCGTTGCCGCAGCGCTCGCCTAGCCCGTTCAGCGTGCCCTGCAGCTGCCGCGCGCCGGCCTCGACGCCGGCGAAGGTGTTGGCCACCGCCTGCTCGGTGTCGTTGTGGGTGTGGATGCCCACATGGCTGCCGGGGATGCGCTGGCACACGGCCGCGACGATCTCGCCCACCTCGCCGGGCAGCGCGCCGCCGTTGGTGTCGCACAGCACCACCCAGCGCGCGCCGCCCTCCATCGCCGCGTCGAGGCAGGCGAGCGCATAGTCCGGGTTGGCCTTGTAGCCGTCGAAGAAATGCTCGGCGTCGAACAGCGCCTCGCGCCCCTCGGCGACCAGGTGGCGCACGCTCTCGCGGATGCTCTCGAGGTTCTCCTCAAGCGTGATGCCCAGCGCCTTCTCGACGTGGAAGTCATGGGTCTTGCCCACCAGGCAGACCGCCGGCGTGCCGGCGTTGACCACCTCGGCCAGCACCTCGTCATTGGCCGCCGAGCGCCCGGCCCGCTTGGTCATGCCGAAGGCGGTGAAGGTGGCGTGCTTCAGCTTCGGCGGCGTGCGGAAGAACTCACTGTCGGTCGGGTTCGCGCCCGGCCAGCCGCCCTCGACATAGTCGATGCCCAGCTCGTCGAGCCCCTTCGCGATCCGCGCCTTGGCCGCGACCGAGAAGTCCACGCCCTGCGTCTGCTGCCCGTCGCGCAGTGTGGTGTCGAAGAGGTAGAGGCGTTCCTTGGTCATTCGAGTGCCTGCAGATTCGTCGGATCGAAATAGTCTTTTACAGTCCACTGGGGACCTTGAGGGGTGTCTTCGATTGACACTCCTGCGCTCTGTAAAATATCTCGAATTCGGTCTGCTTCTTGAAAATCACGTCGAAGACGCGCCCTCGAACGGAGTTCGATTATCCTTGAAATTAGCACTACTTCTTCCTGATTAAGTCGACCAAAAGGCGCAGAGCCCGCTGAGGTTCCTGCAAAAACTTCCCCACGCTTCTCTTCATCGATCAGGCCCAAAAACCAAAGATCGACTAGAAGTTGAACGGAACTTTCAAATACACCCTCATTGGCCAGGTTTGAATGGTGCCGCAACACTGCGATTGCGCTTGGGGTATTTAGATCGTCCGCTAAGGCGTCTCGAACCTCGCGACTTACTGCCTCATTACCTCGCTTATCGATCCAGTCATGCGCAACGGATTGGAAACCATCGGTTTGCCGTGCCCATGCCATCAACTCTCGTTTTGCTTGGGACACGCGCCGCTGAGTCCAATCGAGTGGCTTCCGGTAGTGAGTCATCAACATCACAAACCGGATCACCTCCCCCGGCACGCCCTTGTCCAGCAGATCCCGCACGGTGAAGAAGTTGCCCAGGCTCTTCGCCATCTTCTCCCCCTCGACCTGCAGGAACCCGTTGTGCATCCAGAAATTCGCCATCACCTCGGTGTGGTTGGCGCAGCAACTCTGCGCCGCCTCGTTCTCGTGATGGGGGAACAGCAGGTCGATGCCGCCGCCGTGGATGTCGAAGGTCTGGCCCAACAGCGCCTCGGACATGGCCGAGCACTCGATGTGCCAGCCCGGCCGGCCGCGGCCCCACGGGCTCTCCCAGCCCGGCTGCTCGGGCGTCGAGGGCTTCCACAGCACGAAGTCCATCGGGTTCTTCTTGTAGGGCGCCACCTCGACCCGCGCGCCCGCCTGCATGTCCTCGAGCGAGCGGCGCGACAGCCGGCCATAGGCATCGTATTTCGTCACGTCGAACAGCACGTGCCCCTCGGCCGCATAGGCGCAGCCGCGCGCGACCAGCCGCTCGATCATCCCGACCATGCGGGGGATGTAGGCGGTGCAGCGCGGCTCGTGCGTCGGCCTCAGCGCGCCCAGCGCGTCCATGTCGTCGTGGAACCAACCGATGGTCTCCTCGGTGATGCGCCGGCACGCCGCCTCCAGCGTCTCGCCGGCGGCCCGGGTCTCCTGGGCGCGGGCGATGATCTTGTCGTCCACGTCCGTGAAGTTCCGCGCGTAAGTCACGGCATTCTTGCCATAAACATGGCGCAGCAGCCGGTAGAGCACGTCGAACACCACCACCGGACGGGCGTTGCCGATATGCGCCCGGTCATAGACGGTGGGCCCGCAGACATACATGCGCACCTCGCCCGCCTTCAGCGGCGCGAAGCGTTCCTTCTTCCGGGTCCGGGTGTTGTAGAGCTGGATATCCGTCATGTCCTCGGCTCGCGCGTGGTGGCTCCTCCCGCGGCGGGCCGGTCTTCATCTTTACAAAAAGAGGTAAAGAGCGCGCACCGCCGCGGACCTATGTCAGCGGCTAATGCAGATCCCGATGCAGATCGCGGTGCTCATGGCCGCCTCCAATCGCTCCATTTCGCAGCCCTGTCAAGGCTTGGGCCCCAGCAACGGCATCAGCGCCGCCATCTCCGGCCCGTGCTCGCGCCCCGTCAGCGCCAGCCGCAGCGGGCGGTAGAGCGCGCGCCCCTTGCGCCCGGTGCGCGCCTTCACCGCCTCGGTCCACTCGCGCCAGGTCTGCGGCCCCCAGGGCCGCGGCGGCAGCAGGGCCAGCGCCTCGGCCACGAAGTCCGCGTCCTCGGGCGCCACCACCGGCTCGGCGCCGTCGCGGCAGATGCCCCACCAGTCTTCCGCCTCGGCAAAGCGGTCGAGGTTCGGCCCCACCGCCTGCCAGAAGGCGGGCGCGATTTCATCCAGTACGCCAATAGCTTCCAGCCGTTCCTTCACCTCCCCATAGGGTAGCGCCCGCAGCGTCCGCGCGCTGTGCAGGCGCAATTCCTCCGTATCGAACCGCGTCGGCGCGCGGCCGAAGGCGGCAAGGACGAAACCCGCCACCACCTCGTCGAGCGAGTCCGCCACCTCCACCGGCCGCGCCGAGCCCAGGCGGGCGAGGAAGCTGACCAGCGCCAGCGGCTCGACGCCCCCCTCGCGCAGCGCAGCGACCGAGAGCGAGCCCAGGCGCTTCGACAGCCCCTCGCCCCCCGGCCCCGTCAACAGCGAGTGGTGCCCGAATTGCGGCACCGGCGCCCCCAGCGCCTCGAAGATCTGCACCTGCGCGCCGGAGTTGGTCACGTGGTCGGCGCCGCGGACGACATGCGTCACGCCCATCTCGGCATCGTCGACCACCGAGGCGAGCGTGTAGAGCACCTGCCCGTCGCCGCGCATCACCACCGGGTCCGAGACGCTGGCCGCGTCCACCCGCTCGGGCCCGCGGATCAGGTCGTCCCAGGCCACCTCGCGCCGCTCCAGCAGGAATCGCCAGTGCGGCTCCCGCCCCTCGGCCCTCAGCCGCGTCTTGTCGGCCTCGCTCAGGGCCAGCGCCGCGCGGTCATAGACCGGGGGCCGCCCCGCCGCGCGCTGCCGGCGCCGGCGCGCCTCCAGCTCTCCCGGCGTCTCGAAGCACTCATAGAGCCGGCCCGCCGCGCGCAGCCGCTCGGCCGCCTCGGCATAGCGGTCGAGCCGCGCCGACTGCCGCGCCTCGCTGTCCCACACGAGCCCGAGCCAGCCAAGGTCGCGCCGGATCGCCTCGACGAAGCGCTCGTCGGAGCGCTCGCGGTCGGTGTCGTCGATGCGCAGCACGAACGTCCCGCTCGCGGCCCGCGCCAGCGCCCAGTTCATCAGCGCCGTGCGGATGTTGCCCACATGCAAAAGCCCCGTCGGCGAGGGCGCGAAGCGGGTGCGGATCATCGCCCCTGCCCCGCGGGTCACGAGCGGTCCCGCCAGCGGTTCACCACCGGGTAGCGCCGGTCCAGCCAGAACGCCTTCTTGGTCAGCTTGACCCCCGGCGGCGCCTGGAAGCGCTTGTATTCCGAGACGTAGAGCAGCCCCTGCACCTTCGTCACGGTCTCGCGGTCGAAGCCCTCGGCGACGATCTCCTCGACCGCGGCCTCGTCCTCGACCAGCCGCTCCAGGATCGCGTCCAAGACCGGGTAGGGCGGCAGCGAATCCTCGTCGCGCTGGTTCTCGCGCAGCTCCGCCGTCGGCGCCTTCTCGATCACCCGGCTGGGGATCACGTGGCCCCCGGGCCCCTTCATCCAGTCGCGGTGGTTGCCGTTGCGCCAGCGGCAGGCCTGGTAGACCCGGGTCTTGTACAGATCCTTCACCGGGTTGTAGGCGCCGCACATGTCGCCATAGAGCGTGGCATAGCCCACCGCCATCTCCGACTTGTTGCCGGTGGTCAGCAAAAGCTCGCCGAACTTGTTGGACAGCGCCATCAGATAGACCGCGCGCAGCCGCGACTGCACGTTCTCCTCGGCGATGTCGGGCGCGCGCCCGGCAAACAGCGGCGCCAGCCCCGCCGTCACCGCCTCGACCGCGCCGCCGATGGCGATCTCGTCGAGCCGCGTGCCCAGCGCCGAGGCCACGGCCGCCGCGTCCTCCAGGCTGATTTCCGAGGTATAGCGCGAGGGCAGCACCACACAGCGCACGTTCTCGGGGCCCAGCGCATCGGTCGCCACCGTGGCGACCAGCGCCGAGTCCACCCCGCCCGACAGCCCCAGCAGCACCTGTGCGAAGCCGGACTTGCTGACATAGTCCCGCGTCGCTACCACCATGGCGTGATAGTCCAGCTCCACCGGGTCGGGCACCGGTGCCAGCCCGGCCTGCGCGATGCGCCAGCCCGCCTCTTCGTGGCACAGCTCGACGGTTGCCGTCGCCTCGGTGAAGAACGGCATCTGCAGCATCAGCCCGCCGCCGGGGTTCATGGCGAAGGAGCCGCCGTCGAACACCTGGTCGTCCTGCCCGCCCACCATGTTGAGATAGACCAGCGGCCGCCCGGTCTCGACCGTGCGCGCCACCATGTGCTGCACTCGCACCTCGTACTTGCCCCGGTCATAGGGCGAGCCGTTCGGGATCACAAACAGCTCGGCGCCCGATTCCTCCATGCCCTCGGCCACGTCGCCGAACCACATGTCCTCGCAGATCGGGAAGGCGACGCGGCAACCGGCGATCTCGACCGGGCCCGAGATCTCGCCCTCGACATAGAGCCGCTTCTCGTCGAACACGCCGTAGTTCGGCCGGTGGTGCTTTCGGAACGAGGCGCGCACGCGCCCGTCCTGCAACAGGTGATAGGCGTTGAAGGCGCCCGCATGGTCCTGCTCGGGGTCGCGGCCCGCCGCCGCCACGGGGGCGCCGATGCCCAGCGCCGGGCCGCCCGCGCGCGTCTCGCCGGCCAGCGCCTCGAGAGCCGCGCGCACGTCGCGCAGGAAGGCCGGGCGCACCGAGAGGTCGAGCACCTGATAGCCCGAGAGGAACATCTCCGGCAGCACCACCAGGTCGGCCCCCCCGGCCGCGCCCGCGGCCAGCGCTTCGCGCGCCCGCGCGAGGTTGCCCGCGAGGTCGCCGGCCACCGGGTTGGCCTGGACCAGCATGATGCGCAGACGGTCGGGCGAGGGCATCGGCGGCTCCACGATCAGGGCGCCCCGGATTAGCCTCGCGGTGCCGCCCAGCGCAAGTGGCGCCTGCGGCGCACGGTCCCGCCCGGCACAGAAGCGTTGTCATGGACGGAAAGGGAACATAGACTGCGCCGCGCCGCTGCCGGGCGCCGCCGCGCCGGGCAATTCCGTGCGCGCAGACAAAGGGATGCAGGAACACAGCCTTATGCAGACCGCCGTCATCGCCGCCGTGCTGGCGCTTGCTGCGCCGGGCGCTGTCCCTCTCGCCTCGCCGCTCGCCTCCCCCTGGCCGCCCCCCTGGCCGCCCCCTTCGCAACCCCGGCCACGACCCTGGCCCAGAACGGCGCGGTCGCGACCAAGCAATACGACTCCGGCGCCGCCTATACCGGCGAGTTCCGCAACGGCGAGCAGTACGGCCAGGGCACCTACACCTCGCCCGACGGCTACGAGTACACCGGCCAGTGGGTCAACGGGGTGATTCAGGGCAAGGGCCGGGCCAAGTACCCCAACGGCGCGGTCTATGTGGGCGAGTTCGCCGACGGCGTGCCCAACGGCCACGGCAAGATCGTCTACCCCGACGGCAGCTCCTATGACGGCCAGTGGAAGAAGGGCGTGATCGACGGCAAGGGCGTCGCCATCTATCCCGGCGGCATGCGCTACGAGGGCGAGTTCAAGAACTCCGCCCATGACGGCTACGGCGTGCTGACGCGCAAGAACGGCTACCGCTACGAGGGCGAGTGGGTGAAGGGCCGGCAGGAGGGCAAGGGCAAGGTCACCTACCCGGACGGCTCGGTCTACGAGGGCCAGTTCCGCGCCGGCCTGCGCGACGGCAGGGGCAAGGTCAAGCTCGCCGACGGCTTCACCTATGACGGCACCTGGGTCGACGGCCACATCACCGGCGAGGGCACCGCCACCTACCCCAACGGCGACCGCTACACCGGCCATTTCGTCGACGGCAAGCGCGACGGCCAGGGCAAGGTCACCTACGCCAGCGGCGACGTCTACAAGGGACAGTTCAAGAACGGCGAGCGCGACGGCCAGGGCACCTTCATCGGCGCTGCCGGCTATCGCTACGAGGGCCAATGGGCGCACGGCCAGATCGAGGGCAAGGGCAAGGCGACCTATGCCAACGGCTCGGTCTACGAGGGGCAGTTCAAGGACGGCGCCCCCGACGGGCACGGAAAGATCACCTATGCCGACGGCTCGACCTACGAGGGCGACTGGCTCAAGGGCCAGATCACCGGCAAGGGCGTGGCGCATTACGCCAACGGCTCGGTCTACGAGGGCCAGTTCCTCGCCGCGCGCCACAACGGCAAGGGCAAGATCACCTACAAGGACGGCACCGTCTACGACGGCGACTGGGTCGACGGCCAGCGCCAGGGCCAGGGCAAGGTCACCTATCCCGACGGCTCGGTCTATGTCGGCGAGTTCCGCAACGACAAGCGCGACGGCAAGGGCAAGCTCACGCTGGCCGACGGCTTCACCTACCAGGGCAGCTGGAAGGACGGCCGGATCCACGGCGAGGGCACCGCCACCTACCCCAACGGCGACGTCTACACGGGCAAGTTCGTCGACGGCAAGCAGCAGGGCTACGGCGAGATGACCTATGCCTCCGGCGCGGTGTTCCGCGGCTGCTGGAACGCGGGCGAGCGCGGCGCCCAGGGCACCGCCGCGCAATGCACCAGCTCCCAGTAAGGCGGCCTGCAGCGAGGCGGCCTGCTGTCAGGCGGCCTGGCCCGCCCCGCAGCCCTCGTTCGCGCGAATTCCCTCGCCTCGCCTGAAGGCGCCGCGTCCGCCCTCACTCGCCCGCGGCCCGGACTGCCCTGTACGGCAGGGTGAAGCTCCCCGCCTCGGCGCCTGCCGCAATCGAGGCGGACCAATCCAGCGCGATGATCCGCGCGTCCTCGGACAGCCCGTCGAGGCTCGCCCCCAGCCCGACCTTGAGCCGCTCGACCAGGGCGATGGCCGAGTCCAGCCGGTGGCCCTCCAGCGGGCGGCCGGCCAGCGCCCGGTCGAAGTTCAGGATCTGCCGCTCGGCGGCGCGGCGGAACTCGCCCACCGCCTCCTCCTTGGCGGCCACCAGCGCCTGGCGCGCCTGCGCCATGTAGCCCTGCGCCAGCAGGCTTTCGCAGACATGGCCGGCAAAGCCGTGCAGCGGGCACTCGAACGGCGTGATCGAGACGCCCGACGGGCACGGCATGGTGATCGAGCCGTTCCTGAGATGCATGATCACCGGCCTCAGCTCGCCCGGCGGGCCGGTCAGCACGATGTCGAAGTCGCCCGAGATGCTCAGGAACTCGGTCTCGCCCAGATAGCGGCAGATGCCCAGCCCGGCGTCCAGCGCCTCGATGTCGTCGGCCGTGACCACGCGGCCCGTCCCCGCGCCGCGGTCGCCCGCGCTCGGGTCGTTGTGGTGGATGGTCAGCTCCGCGCTCTGGTCCTCGCCCAGGGCGCGCTCGGCGATGCCCTTGAGCGCGTGCGGCGCCGAGGCGTAGTGCGCCTGCGCCAGCGGGTGCGGCGGCGCAGCGCCGCCGCGCTCGGCCACCTCCACCGCGACGGTGAAGTCGGGGAACCCGGCGCCGCGGGTCGCCGCCAGGTGGCGCGACAGCTTGCGGTCGAACTCGGTGAAGACGTTGCGCTGGATGACCTGGGTGAACACGAAGGCCCGCCCCTCGTGCGACTCCTCATGCGTCACCTCCAGCACCGGGATGCGCTCGAGGCTGCGCTCGACATATGTCTTGAACACGACCCCGACGCTCATCCGGGCCCACCCGCTCTTCAAACTTCGTTGTCAGAGCGAAGCGTAACCCAAAGTGCAAAAATCGGAAATGCCAAATGCGGCCGGCCCCTACGAATGCAACCAGTCCGGTCAATCGGGCAAGCCTTTCGCGCCTCGCGAGGGCGCACCCGCTCGGCCAGCAACCCGCGGCGCCGCGCGCCCCGCCGGGCCGCCGGCCTACCGCGGCGGCCCCGCCCTCGGGTGTCAGTGAATCGCGTTCGAGCCCGGCGCGAAGGGGACCAGCGCGGCGAGCACCTGGTCGTCTCCGGTGAGCAGGAAGTCGGGACACTCGCCGGCCCCCGATCGCGGGTCGGCCTGGCGCAGGAACTCGTCCACCTTGGCCAGCTCGGCCTTGAGCCGGTCCCGATACTCCGCGGCAGTGCGCAGGAACTCGGGCGTGGCAGCAGCTTGGGACACACCGGACATCAGCAACTCCATCATGCAACACACGTCACGTACAACTCGGGCGGAGACCTCGGACCCCGCCGCAACCGGATAACCCGCGAACGGCGAAGTCCTTTCGCGCCGATGCGGTGCGGCCGAAATTCGCGCAGGTTTTCCCTTTCCTCGCGCGGATCTTTGCGTATATTGCGCCCCATGCGGAACGCGCTGCACATCGCCGCGCCTGCCTTGCCTGCCGTCCTCGGCGGGCTCCTCCTGCTTAGCCGCCCCTGAGCGTGCCGTGATCCCGCGGTGCGCGCGCTCAGGGGAGTGAGGGACGCGCCGCCCGGGCTGAGAACGGCAACCAGGAGACGGAAGACCATACCATGACCGACAACACGAAACCCGCGGTATCGGACCGCGTGAAGATCTTCGACACCACCATGCGCGACGGCGAGCAGTCGCCCGGCGCCTCGATGACGCTCGACGAGAAGCTGCAGATCGCCCAGCTGCTCGACGAGATGGGCGTCGACATCATCGAGGCCGGCTTCCCGATCGCCTCGGTCGGCGACTTCGAGGCGGTGCGCGAGATCGCGCGTGTGATCGAGCGCGCCACCGTCGCCGGCCTGGCCCGCTCGGGCAAGGCCGACATCGACCGGGCCTTCGAGGCGCTGCAATACGCGCCCAGCAAGCGCATCCACACCTTCATCGCCACCTCCGACCTGCACATGGAGCACAAGCTGAGGATGACCCGCGACCAGGTGCTGGGAGAGATCGAGCGGTCGGTCAGCCACGCCCGCTCGATGGTCGAGGACGTGCAGTGGTCGCCCGAGGACGCGACGCGGTCCGACCGCGACTTCCTCTGCACGGCCGTGCAGACGGCGATCGAGAACGGCGCCACCACCATCAACATCCCCGATACCGTGGGCTACACCGCCCCCAAGGAATCGGCCGAGATCATTCGGATACTGAAGGAGCGGGTGCCGGGCATCGACGGGGTCACTTTGTCGACCCACTGCCACAACGACCTGGGGATGGCGGTCGCCAACGCCCTGGCCGCGGTGGATGCGGGCGCCCGGCAGATCGAATGCACCATCA
>NZ_JBZSYN010000046.1:0-12401 GCF_058622915.1 Thermohalobaculum sp.
GCGCCAACGGCGGTGGGCACGCGTGCCCACACACTCAACGCATTGATTTCATTGGGAATGGGCTGTGAGTACGAGTTGCGGCTAATGCGTCATGGGCCTGGGCGCGACCCTTGCCCGGTGCAGGGACGCTAGCGCACCGGGGGCGCCGCCGCCGCGGCGGGGAAGGGGCCCGCGCGCATGCGGGTGGTGGCGCGCTCGCGCGCCTTGGGGTCGATGTCGAACAGCGAGGCGAGCTGTTCGGTCACGGCGCCGGCAAGCTGCTCGGCATCCGTGATGGTCACGGCGCGGCTGTAGTAGCGGGTCACGTCGTGGCCGATGCCGATGGCGAGCAGCTCGACCTGGCTGCGGCGCTCGATCATGCCGATCACCTCGCGCAGGTGCTTCTCGAGGTAGTTCGACGGATTGACGCTGAGCGTGGAGTCGTCGACCGGCGCGCCGTCCGAGATGACGATCAGGATGCGCCGCGCCTCGGAGCGCGCCGCGAGGCGCCGATAGGCCCACTCGACCGCCTCGCCGTCGATGTTCTCCTTCAAGAGCCCCTCGCGCATCATCAGGCCGAGGTTCTGCCGCGCCCGGCGCCAGGGCGCGTCGGCGCGCTTGTAGACGATGTGGCGCAGGTCGTTGAGCCGGCCCGGGTTCACCGGGCGGCCGGCGGCCAGCCATGCCTCGCGGCTCTCGCCGCCCTTCCAGGCCCGGGTGGTGAAGCCGAGGATCTCGACCTTCACGTCGCAGCGCTCGAGCGTGCGGGCGAGCACGTCGGCGGTGATCGCGGCGATCGAGATCGGCCGCCCGCGCATCGAGCCGGAGTTGTCGATCAGGAGCGTGACCACCGTGTCGCGGAAATCCATGTCCTTCTCGACCTTGAACGACAGCGGCGTGGTCGGGTTGGCGACGACGCGCGCGAGGCGTCCGGCGTCGAGCAGGCCCTCCTCGCGGTCGAACTCCCAGCTGCGGTTCTGCCGCGCCTGCAGGCGGCGCTGCAGGCGATGCGCGAGCCGCGCCACGGCGCCGCGCAGGGGCTCGAGCTGCTTGTCGAGATAGCCGCGCAGGCGCTCGAGTTCCTCGGCGTCGGCCAGTTCCTCGGCGGCGACCACCTCGTCGTGCGTCTGGGTAAAGACCTTGTAGGTGGGATCGGCCTCGGAGACCGGCGGCTCGCGCTCATCGGGCGGCATGCCGTCCTCGGTCTCGATGCGCTCCTGGTCCTCGGCGTCGGCGTCGGATTCGTCGAGCGTGACCTCGACCTGCTGGGTCTCGTCCTGCTCGCCGCGCATGTCGTCGGGCAGGTATTCCTGCTCGTCGGACTGGTCCTCGCCGCCTTCCTCGCCCTCCGACTGCTCCTGGTCCTCGTCGGCCTCGCTCTCCATCTCGTCGGGCTCGGCTTCGTCGGGGTCCTCGCCGAGCTGGTCGGCGAGGCCGAGCTCGCGGATCACCTGGCGCGCGGCGCGGGCGAAGGCGGTCTGGTCCTCGAGGCTGCCGGCGAGCTTGGCGAGGTCGGTGTGCACGTGCTCGGCGAGGTGCTCGCGCCACAGCTCGAGCACGTTCTCGGCGCCGGGGGGCAGCGGGCGGTTGGTCAGGGCCTTCCTGAGCATGAAGCCGACCGCCTCGCCCATGGGTGCCTCCTCGGGCGAGCGCATCGCCTCGTAACCGCGCTTGTCGCACTCATGCGCCAGCCGCGCGTCGAGGTTATCGGCGACGCCCGGCATGGCGCGGGCGCCGATGGCCTCGCAGCGGGTCGCCTCCATGGCCTCGAAGATGGCGCGGGCGTCCTCGCCGCCCGGGGCGTAGCGGGCGTTGATACCCGGATTGTGGAAGCGCTCGCGCAGCGCGTAGGCGTCGGCCGAGCCGCGCGCCAGCATGACCTCGGCCCGGCTCATGCGGCGCGAGACCTGGGGCAGGCGCACGCCGGTGGCGGTGCGGCCCGAGGGGTCGGCGGAGTAGGAGACCTCCCACTCGTCGTCGGCCGCGAGCGCGCGCGTCGCCTCGGCAAGCGCCTTCTTGAAGGGATCGGCGGGGTTGTCGGTCCTGAAGACCATGGCGGGCCGGCCGGTCAGCCGAGGCTGATGGAGGCGGCGCTCTCGGGCAGCTCCTCGCCGAAGCACTTCTGGTAGATCTCGGCCACCAGCTGGCGCTCGAGCTCGTCGCATTTGTTGAGGAAGGTCAGGCGGAACGCAAACGCGATGTCGCCGGCGAAGATATCGGCGTTCTGCGCCCAGGTGATCACGGTGCGCGGGCTCATGACGGTGGAGAGGTCGCCGTTCATGAAGGCCTGGCGGGTGAGATCGGCCACCGTGACCATGCGGCTGATGGTCTTCTCGCCGGCGCCGCGATAGCTCGGCGCCTTGGACAGAACTATCTCCATCTCGGCGTCGTGCGGCAGGTAGTTCAGCGTGGTGACGATGGACCAGCGGTCCATCTGGCCCTGGTTGAGCTGCTGCGTGCCGTGGTAGAGGCCGGTGGTGTCGCCCAGGCCCACCGTGTTCGAGGTGGCGAACAGGCGGAACGAGGGATGCGGGTGGATCACCTCGTTCTGGTCGAGAAGCGTGAGCTTGCCGTCGACCTCGAGCACGCGCTGGATCACGAACATGACGTCCGGCCGGCCGGCGTCGTACTCATCGAAGCAGATCGCGGTCGGCGTGCGCAGGGCCCATGGCAGGATGCCCTCCTGGAACTCGGTCACCTGCTTGCCGTCCCTGAGCTTGATGGCGTCCTTGCCGATCAGGTCGATGCGGGAGATGTGGCTGTCGAGGTTGACGCGCACGCACTGCCAGTTGAGGCGCGCGGCGACCTGCTCGATATGCGTGGACTTGCCGGTGCCGTGATAGCCCTGGATCATGACGCGGCGGTTGTGGGCGAAGCCCGCCAGGATCGCCAGCGTGGTGTCGCGGTCGAAGCGGTAGGTCTCGTCGAGGAGCGGCACGCGGTCGGTCGGCTCGGCAAAGCCCTTGACCACCATGTTGGTCTCGATCCCGAAGGTCTCGGACACGTTGATGTCGACCGTCGGGATCTCCGCCGGGTTCACGGTGGTGCCGTCAGCCATTCTCACAACTCCAGTCATAGCGCCTGTCCCTCTGGACCAAAGGAGCGGTATTTGCAAGTCTCGCCGCGCCCCGCGGTCTGCCCTGGGCGGCAATGATCCGCCTCATGATGTGTCACGGCAGCAGGGCCCCGAACTCAGCGCACGCCGGCGCGTGGCGCTGTGGCCCGAAGCGTGTCCGGATCCTCGCCGGTGAAGACCGGGCCCCGTTGCTCCGGCCCGCCTCGGCCAGGAGAGCCGCCTCGGCCAGGAAACCGGCCTCGACCAGGAGAGCGCCGCGGTCGACCTCGGGCGCCACGACACGCGGCCCGCCCGCGCAGGGTGCGGGCCGGGCTGCCAACCTCGCCAGTAATGTATGACAGGCGGCGCCGGCCTCAATAGGCGGCCCCGGCGCCGGCCGGACGCGGGCAACATGTCGCGCTCGACCGGGATCCCGTGGATTTGCGGGCCGGCGCCCGTCGTGGCGTCGGTGGCCACCGTCGCGGATTTTCCCACAGGGCGGAGGCCGGGCCGCAGCAGGGACGCGGGCAACCCGCAAGCGGTCAGTCGGAGAAGTTGGCGCTGACGCGCAGCACCTGCCAGGCCTTGAGCACCCGGGCGAGCCGCTCAGGCTCGGGGTTGTGGCCGCCGTTCATGTCGGGGTGCAGGGCGAGGACCAGATCGCGGTAGCGCGCGCGCACGTCGCCGCGCTGCTCGACCGCGTAGGCGAGGCCGAGCACGTCCATGGCGTCGCGCTCCTCGCGCGAGAGGCGGCGGCGCGGGGCGGGCTGCGCGCCGTTGTGCCCGTTCGGGCCGGGGTTCAGCGTGGCGTTCTGGCCCAGCACCTCGAGCGGGTCGGAGAAGCCCCAGCGCGCCCAGGCGTTGCCCTCGCTGTGCGGCTGCAGGCCCAGCGCCCAGCGCGGCACCTGGCCGATCGAGAAGGTGGGCCGGTCCCACATGCGCCCGGCGTCGACCAGTTCCTCCAACTCCTCCTCCGTCCACTCGGCGAAGAAGTCCCACTCGGCGTTGTACTGGCGCACGTGGTCGAGGCAGAACCAGCGGAATTCGTTCAGCCGCCGCGGCGAGCGCGGCGCGCGGTAGGGAGCGGTGCACTCGCAGCCTGGCCACTCGCAGCGGCGCTCGCCCGCGCCGATGGCGCCGGTCATGCGGCGCGGACGCTGCCGCCGCCGCTTGTCGGCGGCGGCCGAGACGTCGTAATCGAAGGGCGAGCGCGTTCGCATGTCCTTTTCCCGGGCCTCTGTTCCGAGGGATGAGGATAGCCGAGCCGGGCGTGTGCCGAAAGCTCGACAAAGGAGAATTTAGGGATGCGTGTCGCGGAAATCATCACCCGGAGGCTCACCGAGGCCTTCGCGCCGAGCCATCTCGAGTTGATCGACGAGAGCGAGAAGCACCGCGGCCACGGCGGCTGGCGCGAGGGCGGCGAGACGCATTTTCATCTGCGCATGACCTCGGTGCGCTTCGCCGGCGAGAACCGGGTGGCGCGCCAGCGCGCCGTCAACCGGGCGCTGGCCGACCAGCTTGCCGGCCGCGTGCACGCGCTGTCGATGGAGCTGAAGGCGCCGGGGGAGTAGCCGCGCTCAGCCTTCCTTCGGCCGCGGGCCCGGGCCGCGCACGATCTCGGCCAGGCGCCGGTCCGGGTCGGCGCTGATCTTCGGCTCGGGCGCGCCCACGGGGCGCAGCTCGGGGCCGAGCGCCGGCTCGCGCCGCTGGGGGGCGGGCGCCGCCGCCGGCTCGGCGGGCTTCGCGGCCTCCTCGCCCGAGGGCCGGCGCCAGACCGCCTCGACCGGGCGGCGGAACACCAGCACGGCGCGGTTCACCGTGCGGCTGGGGCTGAACCAGCCGGCGCGCTCGGTGACGGGCACGGTGTCGGTGCGGAAATATTCCCAGCCGTCGACCGCCTCCTCGACCAGGATCTCCTCGAAGGCGGCGGCGAGCCGGTCCGAGCCGCTACGCGCGCCGCGCACGCGCCTGGGCTTCTCCGGAGCGCCGACGGTCTTGTATTCGTAGTTCATGGACGGCCTCCTCCCGCCGCGGCGGGGCTCTGGTCAGCGGAACGCGTTCGTCTCACTGTGCTACCGGTGCGAGTAACGCTCAAGCCTTGTCACTGGATCCCCAACTTGGCGCGCACGATCTGCTGCACCGCCTGCGGGTTGGCCTTGCCCCCCGTCGCCTTCATCACCTGGCCGACGAACCAGCCGGCGAGCGAGGGCTTGCCCTTGGCCTGCTCGACCTTGTCGGGATTGGCGGCGATCACCTTGTCCACCTCGGCCTCGATGGCGCCGGTGTCGGTGACCTGGCGCATGCCGCGCGCCTCGACGATCTCGGCGGGCTCGCCGCCCTCGCTGTAGACGATCTCGAACAGGTCCTTGGCGATCTTGCCCGAGATGTCGCCCCGGTCGATCAGGTCGATGATGCCGCCCAGCTGCGCCGGACCGACCGGGCTGTCGGCGATGCCGCGGCCGTCCTTGTTGAGCCGGCCGGACAGTTCGTTGATCACCCAGTTCGCCGCCTGCTTGCCGTCGCGGCCTTCCGCCACCGCCTCGAAATAGTCGGCGCTCGCCTGCTCGGCCACCAGCACCGAGGCGTCGTATTCGGTGACGCCGTAGTCGGCGACGAGGCGGGCCTTCTTCGCGTCGGGGAGCTCCGGCAGGTCCGCGGCGATGCGGTCCACCAGCGCCTGCTCGATCTCGAGCGGCAGCAGGTCGGGGTCGGGGAAGTAGCGGTAGTCGTGCGCCTCCTCCTTGGAGCGCATCGAGCGGGTGGTGCCGCGCGCGACGTCGTAGAGCCGGGTCTCCTGGTCGATGGTGCCGCCGTCCTCGAGGATCTCGATCTGCCGCTTCGCCTCGGCCTCGATGGCCTGCATGATGAAGCGCATGGAGTTGAGGTTCTTGATCTCGCAGCGGGTGCCGAACTCGGCGGAGCCCTTCGGCCGCACTGACACGTTCACGTCGGCGCGCAGGCTGCCCTCCTGCATGTTGCCGTCGCAGGTGCCGAGGTAGCGCATGATCTGGCGCAGCTTGCGCACGTACTCCGCGGCCTCGTCGGGGCCGCGGATGTCGGGATAGGAGACGATCTCCATCAGCGCCACGCCGGTGCGGTTGAGGTCGACATAGGTGAACTCGGGGTCCATGTCGTGGATCGACTTGCCGGCGTCCTGCTCGACATGGATGCGCTCGATGCGCACGCGCCGCGCGACGCCTGGGGCCATGTCGACCAGCACCTCGCCCTCGCCCACGACCGGGCTCTTGTACTGGCTGATCTGGTAGCCCTGCGGCAGGTCGGGGTAGAAGTAGTTCTTGCGGTCGAACACCGAGCGCAGGTTGATCTGCGCCTTCAGCCCCAGCCCGGTGCGCACCACCTGCTCGATGCAGCGTGCGTTGATCACGGGCAGCATGCCGGGCATGGCGGCGTCGACCAGGCCGACATTGCAGTTGGGCTCGGCGCCGAAGCGGGTCGAGGCGCCGGAGAACAGCTTGGCCTGGCTGAGCACCTGGGCGTGCACCTCCATGCCGATGACGATCTCCCAGTCGTGCCGGGCGCCGGGGATGATCCTCGGCTCGGGTTCGCTGTAGGCGAGCTCGGACATGGGGGCTCCCGCGTTCCTCTCGGTCAGGCGCGTTCTTACGCCGCTGCGGCGGGCGCGGGCAAGAGGCCCCGAGGGCGTTGTTGCGCGGCCGCCGCGCGCCTTATATTCAGGCATCCACGGCCCCGTAGCTCAGCTGGACAGAGCACCGGCCTTCTAAGCCGAGTGTCGCAGGTTCGAATCCTGCCGGGGTCGCCAGATCACCAGATCGGCCGCTGCCGCACCCGGATGTAACCGGCGGGGCGCGGAAAGCCGATTTTTAATTGGAATAAGATCTCGCAAGGGCGAGTCTGCACAACGTCCTAAACTAAAACGTGTGTTGTTTCCGGAGGATCGACTCACGTATACTCATAAATTCTTCCTCGGGTGCGTGGCGCGCGACATCGTGCGCAAAGAGTTGCGTCGCGGCGGTCTGCAACGGCGGCTGTCCCGCCTTGCATGGCGGTGGAGTCAGGCGAAACGCAAGCAACGTGGGTGGAGCATGTCTCATCAGCATCGGAACAATGCCATCGTGGCGGCGGCCCTGCGCGGCACCGCCATCGCGCTGATCGCGGCGGTGATGCCGCTCGGGATCAGCTTCGGCCCGCACGGCGCCCATCTCGGCGCCTCGCTCGCCTATGCCGGCAACGGCAACGGCAACGGCGGCGGCAACGGCAACGGCGGCGGCCATGGCCCTGGGCAAGGCGGCGGGCACGGGATCGGCAACGGGCCGGGCGGAGGCAATTTCGGCGGCGCGGACGTCGGCACGTTCGACGCGCCCGGAAACAGCTTCGATCACCCGGACAATCATGGCGCGATCGCCTCGGCGCTGGGGCGCGGCAACGCGGCGCATGCCTCCCCGAACGCGCTCGAGCACGCGTCGCTCACCTCGCAGGTCGGCAGGGTGGATACCTACAAGGACCTTGCGGACGCGGCGACCCTTTCGGGCGTCACCGTCACCGACACCACCACGGTCCAGAATCTCATCGACGCGCTGACCTCAAAGGCGACAACGCTCGACCCGAACGACCCGGTGCAGGCGCAGGAGCTGGCCCAGATCAGTGAGGCGCTGTCCGAGCTGAGCACGTACAGCGACCCGTCGACGACCACGGTCAGCGCGGCGCAGACGACCACGCTGGATTCGGCCGTGAAGGATCCGACCGCGCCCGGCGTCGTCGACGCGTTTCGCAGCCTGCTCGGCCTGAACTGAGCCCCTGCGCGGCTGCGCTGCCGCGTCGGCCGTCCTCGGCATGAGCACGGCCGGCGCGCGCCCCGTCGGCCGGGGGGCGGACGTCGGGCGGGCGTCCCGTCCTACTTCGAGGCGATCAGGCGCGGCTTGGTCACCGAGGCGCCGTTGTCGGTGTCGGTAACCAGGTGCCTGCGGGCGACGTCGACGACAATGGCCGAAAGCATTTTCATGATTTCGCTGCCCGGTGCGCTCGACTGCCAGTAGAGATGCACCACGACGATCGCTCCCGGGACCAGCTCGATCAGCGAGCCGTCATCGAGGTGAGTCTGCACCGAGAAGCGCGGCATCATGCCCCATCCGGCATCGTTGAGGCAGCAGGCCAGGTAGCCCGAGAACGAGGGCAGCCAATGGCCGGAGAGGGGGGCGGGCTCGCCGAAGGCATTGAGCAGCCACTGCTGCGGCAACAGGTCCTTGCGGTCGAACACGAGGTGGGTGGCTTTCGAGATCGCCTCGAGCGTGATGCCGTCGCGGAAATTGCGCGCCACGAAACGGGGCGACGCCACGGCGAGATACTCGATGGCGCCGAGCGGCACGCGGCGGCAGCCGTGCAGGGGATTGGCCTCGGTGGTGACGGCGGCCAGCGCCTCGCCGCTGCGCAGCCGCTCCGCGGTGTGCTCCTGGTCGTCGGGAACGATGTCGAAGTGGAGGTTGAGCTCGGTTCCGGCCCGCTTGACGACCGAGGGAAACCAGGTCGCGAGGCTGTCGCGGTTGACCGCGATCCGGATCACGGCGGGGACGCCCCAGGAGGTGTCCTCGATTGTCGTCAGGCTTTTGCGCAGATCGTTCTCGAGCAGTTGCACCTGCTCGAAATGGCGGCACAGCTTCTGGCCGTACTCGGTCGCGACGCAGGGCCGGCCGCGCACGATCAGAACGACGCCGGTGCGTTCCTCCAAAAGCTTCACCCGCTGGCTGATCGCCGACTGGGTGACGTTCAGCTCACGCGCCGCTGCCTCGAAGGTGCCTTCGCGAATCACCGCCGCCAATGCTTCCAGGAGCGGATACTCAAATCGCATATCACCCCCCACGCCTCTCGATAAGCGATCCTTATCGACAGTGTGGCGCATTTTTGCAGCTTTTGCAAGAAATTGAACGGCACTTTGCAAGCAAAGCTCGCACAAGCACAGGTTGTGCAATTAAATCTCCTTATAGCAATATAAGTTTCCCTAACAAGCGTGTAGCGACTTTCATTTCCTCAATCTATGGTTGTTTCGTATCAAAGATTAGTCGTACAGAATCGAGCAAGGCCCATGCCTGGACACGCCGTACGCCAACAATTTCTGAAAGAATTCAGAAATCTCGGCACCTACTCGCGCAGGATGTCGGTTGTCATCATCGCGTCGTATATCTCGCAGGTGCTCGTTGCGATCGCTGTGGGATTTTGGCTGCTGCAGCCGCCAATTCCGCTGCCCACGACGGTTGCTGCGGGCATCCTGGTCCTGTTTATAGGCACGCGCCTCCGGGGCTTTAACAACATCGTTCACGAGTGCTCGCATTTCAGCTTCAGCGAGCGCCGCGAAGACAACGTTCTTTTTGGGCGAATCTGTGCATCCCTGGTACTGGGGTCGTTCGCCGACTACCGCGACGAGCACATGACCCATCATGCCCATCTGGGCGACTACGAGAAGGACCTCGACCTGCAAGGCATCCGCGCCTTTCGCCTGGAGGAGCCGCTGACTCCCAGGACGCTCCTGCGCCATGTGCTGACGCCGCTGCTGGGCCTGCATCTGCCCTATTATCTGGGCGCCAACTTCTCGGCGCGCGACGGTGCGGCGTTCCGTGCGTTGAAGATCGGCCAGCTCGCCGCCGCCACGGCGTTGCTCGTGCTTGCGCCGCTGCCGGCGCTGCTGTTCGTCTGGGTGCCCTATGTCTGGGTGTATACGGCGATCAACTACTGGACCGACTGCGTCGACCATGCCGGCATCGTGGCCTATGACGACGAACTCGAGGCGTCGCGCAATTTCGTGGTGCCAAGGCATCTGCGCGTGTTCCTGTTCCCGCGCAACGATTGCTATCATCTGGTCCACCACCTTTTTCCGCAGGTGCCGGCGCGTCACTACGAGGCCTGCCACCGCAGATTGCTGGCGCATCCGGAGTATCGGGCCTGCACGGTCGGCCAGCGCACTTGCGAGCCGGTCGCTGACCGGCACGCGGTCAGGGCGTGACCCCGGCGGCGAGTCGGAAAATCAGGGCAGGCGGGCGGCGCGCGGGCTCACACCCGCAGGGTCAGCGTGGCCGCGATCGTCCACATCACCACCGCGATGGTCACGTCGAGGGCCGCCCAGGCCCGGGGTCGGGCAAAGACCGGGGCCAGCAGCCGCGCGCCGTAGCCCAGGCTGAAGAAGAAGACGAAGCTGGCCAGAACGGCGCCGATTCCGTAGGCGAGCTTTCCATGTTCCCCCGCGAAGCTCGTGGAGACCGCGCCGATCAGTCCCACCGTGTCGAGATAGACATGCGGGTTGAGCCAGGACAGCGCCAGGCAGGCGAGCAGCACGACATGCAGGGGCTGGGTCCCGTTGGTCTGCGCCGTCAGCCGGCCCGGCCGGAAGGCGCGGGCAAGGCTGAGACCGCCGTAGACGACCAGGAAGGCCGCACCGGCCCAGCTCATCGCTTCGACGGCCCGGGGCGCGGCGGCGCCGATCGAGCCGATGCCGGCAACGCCCAGCGTGATGAAGATCGCGTCCGACAGGGCGCAGACCAGGCAGACCCAGAACACGTGCGACTTCATCAGGCCCTGGCGCAGCACGAAGGCGTTCTGCGGACCGATGACGAGGATCAGCGAGATCCCGACAGCAAAGCCCGTTGCAGCGGCAGTCAGCATCGGTGTTCCGGTATTTCCCAAATGAACCTGTAAATAGCGTAATGCGCGAAGTAGAGAGGCTCAAGGTCCCGATGATGCGGGAGTCCGTGGAAAAAAGTCGTGCGCGCCCGTGCCGCCCTCTTGTGCGGCGCGGCCCCCCCGGGGACCCGCGGCTGCCGGGCCAGCGCGCCGGCTGAGCGGTTTCTCGACCAGCCCATGGAAAACTTTCATGATTAATTTCAGGTATTTGTGGACGAAACCGAAGCTCGGGCAAGGGCCTTCGTGCCGCGCCAAAGTGAAGGGCGGCCTACCCCCCGTAAGCCGCCCCTCCCGCGCTGTGTGCGTTTTGCGGATCGTGCGGCGGGTACCATAGCCGCCAAGGGGACAGCTTGTGAAACGAGTTTTGTTAATTCCTCTATAGTAACTCTAATGACGGAAATTGGGGCCTTGGGTGGATTGTGACGCGTTTAATCTTGATGATTGAAACAAATATGGCAAGGTTCCCGTTCAGGTTGCATTCCTTCACTTAGTCAATGCTTCTTGCGGGCGCGCAGCCGTCAGCGCGTCAGGCGGTCGGTGAACCAGCGCGTCAGCCTCAGCCAGATCTCGTCGCCGCCCTTCGCGTCCTCGACGCCGTGGTCCAGGTTGGGATTGTCGTTGATCTCGACCACGACGGGGCCGTCCGCTGTCTCTTTCAGGTCGACGCCATAGAGCCCGTCGCCGATCAGGGCGGCGGCGCGCACGGCGATGTCGACCACCTCGGCCGGGGCATCGTCGAGCGAGAAGGTGGCGAAGCCGCCCTCGTCGGCGGTGCCGTCGGCGCGGTGGCGCACGATCTGCCAGTGGCCGCGCGCCATGCGGTACTGGCAGGCGAACAGCGGCTGGTTGTCCAGCACGCCGATGCGCCAGTCGAAGCTGGTGGGAACGAACTTCTGCGCCAGGAGCAGGTCGCTCTCCTTGAAGAAGGTCTCGCTCAGCGCTGCGAGTTCGTCGAGCGTGCCGGCCTTGCGCACGCCGCGCCCGAACGAGCCGTCGGGGATCTTCACAACGACGGGCAAGCCAAGCCGGTCGGCTACCGCGTCGAGCTTTCCGTTGGGGCGCATGACCAGGGTCTCGGGGGTCGGGATCGACGCCTGGGTCAGGCGCTCCCACAGATAGACCTTGTTGGTGCAGCGGATCATCGAGCGCGGGTCGTCGATTACCGGCATGCCCTCGGCCCAGGCGCGCTGGGCGAACGGGTAGGTGTGGTTGCGGATCGAGGTGGTCTCGCGGATGAACAGCGCGTCGAACTCGGCCAGCCGCGGCAGGTCGCGCTTGAGGATCGGCTCGACCTCGACGCCCTGCTTCTCGGCCAGCCGTGCCCAGTGTTTCAGCGTCCTTGGGTCCGAGGGCGGCAGCTGCTCGGCCGGATCGTAGAGCACGCCGATCGAGTAGCGCGCCGGCACCCGCGGCTTGCCCGAGCGCAAGGCGCGGCGCGCGTGCTGCTCCAGCGTCCCGGCGAAGAAGGCGGTCTCGTCCTCGTTCAGCCGCGTCACCGGGCGCAGCGACAGGCGCGTGATGCGGGTCCAGGGGCCGCTCTCGTCGGTCGCCAGCGTACACACCAGCGCCGGGGCGCGGAACCAGTCGAACAGCATCCGCGCGAAGCCCGCACAGGCGGGATGGTCGGGCTTGCCGAAGCAGATCAGCATGCGCTCGGGGCGCGGGCCCTCGGCCTTGGCGAGCTCGCGGTTCAGCAGGTCCTCGAGCTCGGGCAGGGCGC
>NZ_JBZSYN010000047.1:0-2839 GCF_058622915.1 Thermohalobaculum sp.
ACCACCGGCCACCCGATCCAGCTGATGATCCGCAACACCGACCAGCGCTCGAAGGACTACTCGGAGATCGCCGAGAAATTCCGCCCCGGCCACGCCGACTACACCTACTGGGTCAAGTACGGCATCCGCGACTATCGCGGCGGCGGCCGCGCCTCGGCGCGCGAGACTGCGGCGCGGGTCGCCGCGGGCGGCGTGGCGCGGGCGGTGCTGGCCGAGATGCTGCCGGGGCTCGCTATCACCGGCTGTCTGGTGCAGATGGGCCCGCACGCCATCGACCGCGCCCGCTGGGACTGGGACGAGATCGAGCGCAACCCGTTCTGGGCGCCCGACGCCGAGGCGGCGGCGCAATGGGCCGGCTATCTCGACGATCTGCGCAAGTCGGGCAACTCGACCGGCGCCGTGATCGAGGTGACCGCCCGCGGCGTGCCGGCGGGGCTCGGCGTCCCCGTCTATGGCAAGCTCGACGCCGAGCTGGCGGCGGCCTGCATGTCGATCAACGCGGTCAAGGGCGTCGAGATCGGCGACGGCTTCGCGGCCGCCGCGCTGACCGGCGAGCAGAACGCCGACGAGATCCGCATGGGCAATGACGGCCCGCGCTTCCTGTCGAACCACGCCGGCGGCATCCTCGGCGGCATTTCGTCGGGGCAGGACATCGTCGTGCGCTTCGCGGTGAAGCCGACCTCCTCGATCCTCGCGCCGCGGCGCACCATCGACAAGGCGGGCCGCGAGACGGAGATCGTCACGAAAGGGCGGCACGACCCCTGCGTGGGCATCCGCGCCGTGCCGGTGGGCGAGGCCATGGTGGCCTGCGTGCTGCTCGACCAGCTTCTCATGCACCGCGCCCAGATCGGCGAGAACCGCGGGCATATCGGCTGACCCGGCTCAGGCGCCCGCGATCAGCAGCGCCATGTAGAGCGCGTAGGCAGCCAGCATCGCCGCGCCCTCGCGCCGCGTGACGCGCCAGCCGGTGACGGCCGCCGCCGCCAGCGCGGCGGTCGAGGCCAGCATCACCCAGATGTCGAAATCCATGATCTCGGGGGGCACCGGGATCGGGTGCACTGCGGCGGTCACCCCCAGGATGCCCAGGACGTTGAAGATGTTCGAGCCGATCACGTTGCCGAAGGCGATCTCGGGCTGGCGCCTGATCGCGGCCATCAGCGCGGTGGCGAGCTCGGGCAGCGAGGTGCCGATCGCCACCACGCTGACGCCGATCACCGAGTCCGAGACGCCGGCCCTTTCCGCCAGGTCGATGGCCCCGTCGACCAGGATTCCCGCACCCAGCACGGTCAGCGCCAGCCCGCCCGCGGCGCAGCCCAGGGCCGCCGCGACTCCCATGTGCTGCGGGATCAGCCCGTCGGGGTCCGCCTCGGCCGGGTCGGTGCGCTCGTGCTTGGCGGCGACGACGAGATAGGCGATGAGCAGGGCGACCAGTGCCAGCCCGCTGACGCGCCCCAGGTGGCCGGCCAGGACCACGCCGAGGCAGGCGAGCGCGGCGAAGACCGCCATCGTGCCGTCGCGCAGGAAGGCGCGGCGCCCGACCTGGATCGGCGAGAGCAGCGCGGCGACGCCGAGGATCAGCAGCACGTTGGCCGTGTTCGACCCGACCACATTGCCGATGGCGATGCCAGGCGCGTTCGAGAAGGCGGCATCGAGGCTGGTCACCAGCTCGGGCATCGAGGTGCCGAAGCCCACCACAGTCAGGCCGATCAGAAGCGGCGACACCCCCATCCGCGCCGCGAACCCCGCGGCCCCGCGCACCAGCGCCTCGCCCCCGGCGAAGAGCAGCACGATCCCGGCCGCGAGTTCGAGGATCAGCATCCCGGCGCGAGCTCCACTGGCCGAGCGCGGCGCGGCACCCTAGCGCTCTTCGCGGCGCGGCAGGAACCGTCCCAGCGGCTCGCCGCCGACGACGTGGACATGGTAGTGCGCCACCTCCTGGCCCCCGTGCGGCCCGGCATTGGAGATGGTGCGAAAGCCGTTGCCGCCCGAGGCCTCGGCGATGCCGGACTCGCGGGCGACCCGGGCAATGGCGCGGACGAAGTCGACGATCTCGGCCTCGCTGGCCTCGGCGCCGAAATGCTCGGCGCTGACATAGGCGCCCTTGGGGATCACCAGCACATGCACCTTGGCCTGCTGGCTGATGTCGTGGAAGGCCAGGCTGTGCTCGGTTTCGAGCACCTTGCTGCAGGGGATCTCGCCCCTGAGGATCTTGGCGAAAACGTTCTGGTTGTCGTAGCTGTCGCGCATGCGTCTCTCCATCGCCGGCAGGCCGGGCAATTTGGCCTGCCCGTCCCGCGCGATGCAAGGCCGCTTGCCACGCGGGCGGGATGCGCCACTTTGGGCACCGGGAAGGAGAGCCTGCCGTGCCCGCCCGCGTCGTCCACTTCGTGCTGCATGTCCCGCGCTGCGCCGGCACCAGCGCGGGCGCGCATTTCGCCGCGCATCTCGGCGCGGCGTTCCTGGTCGCGCCGCGCTGGCACAACCCGCTGCGCCTGTTTTTTGGCGAGCGCCATGCCCTGCGCCCGGACGACCCGCGGCTCGCGGGTCTCAAGGTGGTGACGGGCCATTCGCTGGGCGTCTCGCTCAGGCGCCACTTCCCCGGCACGGAGATTCGCGAGTCGCTATTGCTGCGCGAGCCGGTGAGCCAGCTGGTCTCGCTCTACAACTACCGCTGGGCGCAGCACGCGGCCGGCCGGGGCCCGCGCCCGCCCGGCTTCGCCCGGTGGCTGCGCGCGCAGCGGCGCAATACGGTCAGCCGGTTCCTGATCAGCCACTATTTCGAGCGCCGCGTGCCTGCGCTCTACGCGCTCTCCTCGCGTGACCGGCTGGCCTTCCTCGA
>NZ_JBZSYN010000048.1:0-7535 GCF_058622915.1 Thermohalobaculum sp.
CCACGGCGCTGGGCATCCTGCCGCTGACGGCGGTGACGGTGTGGATGGGCGCGGCCATGGTGGCGCTGAGCTGGCCCTGGCTGATGGGGATTTCAGCAGGCGGGGTCGTGGTTGTGGTGGCGGGGCACTTGTGGTGGCGGAAGGGGCGGGGGTAGAGGCGGCGCTGCGCGAGGGCGCCGGGGGAATGTTCGCCCATGACCTGTTGTGGCTGTACCTGTTGTGGCTGTGGTTGGTGACCTTCGCACGACAGGTTGAAAAAATGATTGCCCTTTCAGGGGTAACGAAGAGACCTGATAGGTCAAGTCTCGGTCATCGCTTGAAGCCACGGACCAGAGTTCGCGCGGCAACGCCTCTCCCACAGCAACCATTGACGTCCGCTCACTGAGCTGGCCAACTGAGTAACCTTGACCGGTCGTGCCCAGCGTGGATGCGAAACGTGCCAAATACCGTAGGATCTTATGAAGCCAACTATTGCACTTTTAGTCCCGTGCTTTAATGCACAAGGCTTTGTGGAATCCATCTGCGGGGATATCGCCGAGCAGACCGATCCGTTTGACGAAGTGATTTTTTTTGATGACGCTTCGACCGACAACACAGCCAGTTTAATCGAGTCTCATGGCTATCGCGTTATTCGCGGCAAGGTAAATAGTAACGGACCAAGTGCGCCAAGAAACGCTCTATTAAGAGCATCATCCAGTGATTTTGTTCATTTTCACGACATTGATGATCCAATACATAAGGAGTTTGTAAGTAAAATGCGCCCAGAACTTAATTCAAATACGGTATATATGTGTGGATTCGTTAAGGTGAGTGATATAACAGGTCTCATTGAATATTCTACTCCAAATAAGATTCAACTAGATTCAGACTCAGTTTCCTATTTTATAAAAACGTTTCACCATATTAATGCTACAATATTTCCAAATAATAAAGACGACGTTGTTTTTTCTGAGTCGCTTGAATTGTATGAGGACAAACTTGTTTTAATTGTGCTCGCGGCCCTTGGGTATAAATTCAGGATCGTTCCTGAGGTTCTTGCTACTTGGAATATAAGGACTGGGTCGCAAATGACATCAAGATCGTGGAGAGATGCTAACAAAGCTTTTGTTTCGTTTCTTTATCTTCTTCCGAACTTGACGAAGAGCCAAGCGCATAATGTAATAGAATATGCTATAAATAAAGCTTGGCAGAGTTACTATGAGAGTCGAATGCGATTTTTTATTAGAGAGATTGAAAAAAGTTTAATACACATTTTAAAAGAAAAACAAATATACACGCGCAGTGAAGGCGCATTATTTAATTTTTTTCTTTCGAAATTTGGACTCGAATTTGCCTTAATTGCGAAAATGATTTGGAGCGACCTGCGCCACGGCTTGAGCAAGACTAGAAGTGGATGAACTGGCGCGGTACCAGGTACAGTTCCGCCCCTCGGCCCTACTCCGCTGCCACCTTCTCTCCCTCGCCCGCCTTCGACACCCGGCACGCCGAGTACTTGAACTCGGGGATCTTGCCGTAGGGGTCGAGCTGGGGGTTGGTCAGGACGTTCGCGGCTGCCTCGACGAAGGCAAAGGGGATGAACACCATGTCCTCGGCGATGGCCCGGTCGGCGCGGGCGGCGAGCTCGATGTGGCCGCGGCGCGTCTCCACCCGGATCAGCTCGCCCGGCTCGATGCCCATCAGCTTGAGCGTGCGCGGGTTGAGCGCGGCGGTCGCCTCGGGCTCGGACCAGTCGAGCACACGCGCGCGCCGGGTCATGGCGCCGGTGTGCCAGTGCTCGAGCTGGCGGCCCGTGGTCAGGATCATCGGGTAGCGCGTGTCGGGCGTCTCGGCCGGGGCCACGATCTTGGCCGGGGTGAACTTGGCCCGCTTGTCCGCGCGCGGGAAGCCGTCCGAGAACACGATCGCCTGGCCCGGGTCGTCGGGCGAGAGCGAGGGATAGGTCACCGCGTTCTGCTTCTCCAGCCGCTCCCAGGTGATGTTGTCGAACGACTTCATCGACTTCTTCATCTCGGCGAAGACCTCGCGCGGGTGGGTGTAGGTCCAGTTCAGCCCCAGCCGCTTGGCGATCTCGACCGTGATCGTCCAGTCCTCGCGCGCCTCGCCCGGGGGCGCGACGGCGGGCCGGCCCATCTGCACCTGGCGGTTGGTGTTGGTCACCGTGCCGGTCTTCTCGGGCCAGGCCGAGGCGGGCAGGATCACGTCGGCGTAGTTCGCCGTCTCGGTGAGGAAGATGTCCTGGACGACCAGGTGCTCGAGCTCGGCCAGCGCCTGGCGGGCGTGCACCACGTCGGGGTCGGACATGGCCGGGTTCTCGCCCAGGATGTACATGCCGCGGATCTCGCCGGCATGGATCGCGTCCATGATCTCGACCACGGTCAGGCCGGGCTTGGGGTCGATCTCGGTGCCGTCCCAGATCTCGCGGAACAGGTCGCGCACCTTGGGCTCGGCGACCGAGAGGTAGTCGGGCAGGACCATCGGGATCAGGCCGGCGTCGGAGGCGCCCTGCACGTTGTTCTGGCCGCGCAGCGGGTGCAGCCCCGCGCCCGGCCGCCCGACATGGCCGCACATCAGCGCGAGCGAGATCAGGCAGCGCGAGTTGTCGGTGCCGTGGATGTGCTGCGAGATGCCCATGCCCCAGAAGATCATCGCCGCCTTGGCGTCGGCGAAGGTGCGCGCGACGGTGCGGATGATCTGGGGGTCGATGCCGCAGATGCCGGCCATCTTCTCGGGCGGGTAGTCCTTCACATGCGCCTTGATGGCGTCGAAGCCCTCGGTGAAGGCCTCGATGTACTGGCGGTCGTAGAGGCCCTCCTCGACGATCACGTGCATGACGGCGTTCAGCAGCGCCACGTCGGTGCCGGGGCGGAACTGCAGCATGTGCGTGGCGTGGCGCGCCAGCGCCTGGCCGCGCGGGTCCATGACGATCAGCTTGCCGCCGCGCTTGACGAACTGCTTGAAGTAGGTGGCGGCGACGGGGTGGTTCTCGACCGGGTTGCAGCCCACCGCGATGGCCACGTCGGCGTGCTCGATCTCGTTGAAGGTGGCGGTCACCGCGCCCGAGCCGACGTTCTCCATCAGCGCCGCGACCGAGGAGGCGTGGCACAGCCGGGTGCAGTGGTCGACATTGTTGTGGCCGAAGCCCTGG
This sequence comes from Thermohalobaculum sp., assembly GCF_058622915.1. Taxonomy (NCBI): domain Bacteria; kingdom Pseudomonadati; phylum Pseudomonadota; class Alphaproteobacteria; order Rhodobacterales; family Paracoccaceae; genus Thermohalobaculum; species Thermohalobaculum sp. The sequence goes on from NZ_JBZSYN010000048.1 coordinate 3,146, forward strand.
CGGATCAGCTTCTGGAAGAGGTAGGCCTCCTCGTTCGAGCACTTGGCCGAGCCGAAGCCCGCGACCGCCTTGCCGCCGCGGGTGTCGCGCAGGCGCGCCAGGCCGCCGGCGGCGGCGTCCAGCGCCTCCTCCCAGCTTGCCTCGCGGAAATGCGTCTTCCAGTTGGCGGGGTCGACGTTGAGGCCCTTGGCGGGCGCGTCCTCGCGGCGGATCAGCGGCTTTTGCAGCCGGTGGGGATGGCCCACATAGTCGAAGCCGAAGCGGCCCTTGACGCAGAGCCGGTTCTCGTTCGACGGGCCGTCGATGCCGTCGACATAGCGGATCTTGTCGTCCTTGATCTTGAACGAGATCTGGCAGCCCACCCCGCAATAGGGGCAGACCGAGTCGACCTCGCGGTCGTAGTCCTTGGAGTCGCCGTGCTGCTGGTCGTCGAGGACGCTCGCCTCCATCAGCGCGCCGGTGGGGCAGGCCTGCACGCACTCGCCGCAGGCGACGCAGGTGGAGCGGCCCATCGGGTCGTCGAAGTCGAACACGATCTTGGCGTCGTGGCCGCGGCCGGCCATGCCGATGACGTCGTTGACCTGCACCTCGCGGCAGGCGCGGACGCACAGGTTGCAGTGGATGCAGGCGTCGAGGTTGACGCGCATCGCCAGGTGGCTGTCGTCGAGCAGCGGCACGCGCTCGCCCTCGAGCGCGGGGAAGCGGCTGGCTGCGACGCCCTGCATCTCGGCCATGTCCCACAGATGCGAGGAGCGGTCGTGCGCGGCCTCGCGCGCGGGCTGGTCGGCGAGCAAGAGCTCCATCACCATCTTGCGCGACTTCGCGGCGCGCTCGGACTGGGACTTGACCACCATGCCGTCCTTGGGCTGGCGGATGCACGACGCGGCGAGCACGCGCTCGCCGTCGATCTCGACCATGCACGAGCGGCAGTTGCCGTCGGGGCGATAGCCGGGCGCGTCCTTGTGGCACAGATGGGGAATCAGCGTGCCCTGGCGCTTGGCGACCTGCCAGATGGTCTCGCCGGGCTCAGCCTCGACCTCGATGCCGTCGAGCGTGAATTTGATCGTTTCGGTCATCGTTTCATCCCCGTGGTCGCATGCGTCGGCTGGCTGCCCCTGTGGTATACCAGAGATCGAAGTCCATGCAATGGGGGCCGACCCCACCATTGCGTCTAACCGTTAGACCTATTGCATCCGTGAAGAATTGCGACAGGGCAGCGGGCATTTCCGCCAACCGGGCAAGGCGGCTTCAGGGCCGCAGCCCGATGGCGGAGGCGAGCAGCGTGAGGCCGAGCGAGCCGAAGAACAGCCCGACGCCGGCGTTGATCCAGCGCCCGGCGCGGGCATAGGCCTGCGCCGCGTGGCGGGTGGAGAAGGCGAGGCCATAGGCCAGGTGGCCGAGCGCGGCCAGCGCCGCGGCGCCGAGGATCATGGCGAGCATGGCGGCGTCGCTCATGCGGCCGGCCGGGATGATCGAGATCACCACCAGCCAGGTGGTCAGCGCCTTGGGGTTGGTGGCGAGGATGGCCAGCGTGATGGTGAAGGCTTGGCGGGGCGTGACCACGCGGTTGCGGCCGATGGCGCCGGACCAGTGCCAGGCGCGGCGGACGTAGCGCGAGGCGAACCACAGGAGCAGCGCGCCGCCCAGCGCGGTGAGCGCGGTCTTTGTAGCGGGCAGCTCGCGAAACAGCACCGCCGCGCCCAGCACCGCGGCCGAGGCCCAGACCAGCACGCCGAGCATCACTGCCGGGACCACGGCCAGTGCCGCCCGGCGGCCCGAGCCGAGCGCGATGGCGATGGTGTTGAACACGTTCGGCCCCGGCGACAGCACATTGGCGCCGAAGACGACGAGGGCGGTGGCGATCTCGGGCCAGGGGGAGGTCATGCGGGAGAGGTCATGCGGGCGAGGTCAGGGGCCGGGGCTCAGTCGGGAATGGCGGTGGCCTGCATCGCCGGGGTCCGGGCGAAGTCGGCAAACCAGGCGGCAAGGGTCGGCGCCTGCTCGCGCCAGCCGAGCTCGGGCAGGCGGAAATCGACATAGGCGAGCGCGCAGCCGGCGGCGACGGAGGCGGCGTTGACGGAGGCGGCGTTGACGGGGCCGCCGTGCACCAGCGGCGTGCGCTCGAGCATGGCGATGCCGCGCGCTGCCTTGGCGGTCTGGCCCTCGACCCAGGGCTCAAAGCGCGCCGCCTCGGGCCTGAGCCGCCACTCGTAGGCGGTGAGCAGGGTGGCATCCATGATGCCGTCGGCCAGCGCCTCGGCGGTCAGCACGGAGAACAGCGCCGCGCCCTCGGGGTAGAGGCCGCCGCCGGCGCCGCCCGCCGCGCGCCAGTCGAGGTAGCGGCAGATCACGCGGCTGTCGAACAGCGGCTCGCCCGCCTCGGTCACCAGGCAGGGGATCTTGCCCAGCGGGTTGGCGCCGACGGTTCCCTCGTTGGGCTCGAGCGGCGTGCCCGAGCCGGGGATCAGCTCGACCTCACCGAGCTGGCCGGTGAGCTGCAGGGTCACCATGACCTTGCGCACGAAGGGGGATCGCGGGGAGTGATAGAGTTTCATGGCTCTCTCCTGCCGGTGTCGCCGGCTGCGGCGGTTGCGTGCGGCCCCTCGCCATTGGACCGCTTGAACAGGCGGGCAAGCACCATCGAGGTGCGCGGCGTGTAGCGGTAGGGGGTGACCGGCGGCGCGCCCGGGCGCCGGGTCATGCGGTAGAGCGTGAACAGGATCAGCGCCAGGTGGCAGACCGCGGCGAAGGCGAACAGGGCCGAGGGGCCGAACTGCATGACCAGGCGGGCGGTGATGACCGGGCTGACGATGGCGCCGAGGCTGTAGAAGAAGGTCAGCGCGGCGTTGAGCTCGACGATGAAGTCGGGCTCGGCATAGTCGTTGGCGTAGGCCGCCGACACCGAGTAGATCGGATAGGTGCTGGCGCCGAAGAAGAAGGCGGCGAGGAAGATGAAGGTGGTGGCGCCGGGCGCGACGGCGAGCACGGTCCAGGTGCAGCCCAAGATGGCCAGGACCGACAGCCCGATCAGCACCAGGCGCCGGTCCACCGCGTCGGCAATCCAGCCGACCGGGAACTGCACCGCCGCGCCCCCGACCACGGCGGCCGAGAGGAACAGCGCGATCTCCTGCTGGTGCAGCCCGTTCTCGATGCCGAAGACCGGGCCGATCATGCGGAACGAGGCGCCGGTCAGCCCGGCCACGACGATGCCGAAGGTGGCCGAGGGCGACAGCTGCGCCGCCTTGATCGGCCTGAGCCGCGGCGCCGAGGGCGTGGTCGGCTGCACGCTGCGCGTCAGCGCCAGCGGCAGGATGCACAGGCAGCAGAACACCGCCACGATGTTGTAGGCCCAGTAGGCGCCGGGGTTGAGCACGGCGATCAGCCCCTGCGCGCTGAACTGGCCGAACAGGTCGACGACGCGGAAGACCGCGTAGATCCGGCCGCGGTTGCGGTTCTCGACCTTGGCCTGCAGCCAGCTTTCGATCACCGTGTAGGCGGCGGCGATGGCCAGCCCGGTCAGCAGCCTGAGCCCGGCCCAGGCCCAGGGGCCCGCCAGCACCGGGTGGAGCAGCGCGCCGATGGCGCCGATGGCGGCGGCGGCGGCGAAGGCGCGCGAATGGCCGATGGCGCCGATATAGCGCGGCGTCAGGTAGCAGCCGGCGAGGAAGCCCACGAAATGCGCCGAGCCGAGCACGCCGATCTGCTCGGTGGTGAAGCCGCGCATGGCGCCGCTGAGCGCATCGAGCGGGCCCAGCGTGCCCGAGCCGAGCTGCACCAGCAGGATCGAGGCGAACAGGGCGGCAAACGAGATCAGGGTGCGCATCGATCGGGATCTCTGGATCGGGGTCTCTGGATTTGGGTCTGTGGGTCCGGGCTGTGGTGGACGGCGCGCCCCGATTCGCCCGCGAGCCGGCCGAGCGTGGTCGCTTCCCTTCGCCATATGGGCCGAGCCGTGCGGGCCGGTCAATGCGTTGCCTTGCGGCCGCCGGCCGGGGTTGGTATTTCCCGGCGCTGTGCACTTAGGAGGGGCCGCCCTTGTCCGCCAGCTCGGGCCCGGACCGCCACGCCGCGAAGAAGACCGACCGCCCCAAGGCCGCGACCATCGGGCCGCTCAAGGGGCTCAAGCCCTATCTGTGGCCCTATCGCTGGACCATCGCGGGCGTGGCCCTCGCCCTGATCGCCGCGGCGTGCTTCACGCTGGCGCTGCCGATCGCATTCCGCCGCGTGACCGACGCTTTCTCGAGCGGCAACGCCGGGCTGATCGACAAGTACTTCATGGCGCTGATCGGCGTGGCCGCGGCGCTGGCCTTCTTCACGGCGCTGCGCTTCTACCTGGTCAGCCGGCTGGGCGAGCGGGTAATCGCCGACCTGCGCAAGGCGGTGTTCGACC
>NZ_JBZSYN010000049.1:0-2909 GCF_058622915.1 Thermohalobaculum sp.
CGTCGTGCTCGGGCTCGACGCGCCCGAGGCGGAGCTGGCGGCCTGCTTCAAGGCGGCGGCGCGGTTCCCGATGGTGAAGGGTTTTGCGGTGGGTCGCACGATCTTCGGCGATGTCGCCCGGTCCTGGCTGGCGGGCGAGATGGGTGAGGCTGAGGCAGTCGCGGAAATGGCACGCCGCTTCGCGCGGCTTTGCGGAATTTGGGACGAGGCGCGGGCACGCGCCAGGGAGAACTGACATGAAGGCGATCCGGCTAACGGCGGCACAGGCGATGGTGCGGTGGCTCTCGGTGCAGCGGACCGAGGACGGTGAGCGGTTCATCGAGGGCGTCTGGGCGATCTTCGGCCATGGCAATGTGGCGGGCCTCGGCGAGGCGCTGCACGGCATCGGCGACGCGCTGCCCACCTGGCGCGGCCAGAACGAGCAGACCATGGCGCATGCCGCCATCGCCTATGCCAAGACGAAGAAGCGGCAGCGGGCGATGGCAGTGACCTCGTCGATCGGCCCCGGCGCCACCAATATGGTCACCGCCGCCGCGCTTGCCCATGTCAACCGCCTGCCGGTGCTGCTCATTCCCGGCGATGTCTTCGCCAATCGCCGGCCCGACCCGGTCCTCCAGCAGATCGAGGATATGGGCGACGGCACGGTGAGCGCCAACGACGCCTTCCGCCCGGTGGTGCGCTACTTCGACCGGATCACCCGGCCCGAGCATCTGCTGACCTGCCTGCCGCGGGCGCTTCGCGTCCTGACCGATCCGGCCAACTGCGGCCCGGTCTGCCTCGCCTTCTGCCAGGACGTGCAGGCCGAGGCCTACGATTACCCCGAGAGCTTCTTCGAACCGAGGGTCTGGCGCATCCGTCGGCCCGAGCCCGACCCGCGCGATATCGCGGAGGTGGCCGGGATGATCCAGGCGGCCAGGGCCCCTGTCATCGTCTCCGGCGGCGGCGTGCTCTATTCCGGCGCGGAGGAGACGCTGGCCCGCTTCGCCGAGGCCCACAACATCCCCTTCGTCGAGACCCAGGCCGGCAAGGGTGGGCTCGGCTTCGAGGATGCCCGCAACTTCGGCTCGCCCGGCGTGACCGGCTCGCAATGTGCCAATGAGCTTTGCACGAAAGCCGATCTCATCATCGGTGTCGGTACGCGGTTCCAGGACTTCACCACCGGGTCGTGGACGGTGTTTTCCAATCCCGCCCGCAAGCTCGTCTCGATCAACCTCGCCGGCTACGACGCGCTGAAGCACGGCGCGGTGGGGCTGCTGGGCGACGCGAAGGTCTCGCTCGAGCGGCTGTCGAAGACGCTCGGCAGCCACCGCGCGCCCGCTTTCGACGCCAAATCCCGCACCGACTGGCATGCGACCGTGGCAAAGGTCACCGCCGCGCCGGGCAAAGGCAATGCGCTGCCGACCGACGCGCAGGTGATCGGCGCGGTGCAGCGGGTGGCCAGCGAAACCACGGTGGCGATGTGCGCCGCCGGCACCATGCCGGGCGCGCTGCAGGTGCTGTGGCAGGCCTCAGCCGGCGGCTACCACATGGAATACGGCTATTCCTGCATGGGCTACGAGGTCGCCGGGGCCATGGGCATCAAGCTCGCAGCGCCGGAAAAGGAGGTGATCTGCTTCGTCGGCGACGGCAGCTACATGATGGCGAACTCTGAGCTGGCGACGGCAGTGATGCGCCGCATCCCCTTCACCGTGGTGCTGACCGACAACCGCGGCTACGGCTGCATCAACCGGCTGCAGATCGAATGCGGCGGGGCCGAGTTCAACAACATGTACAAGGACGCCCGCGTCGCGGCCCAGCCGGAGATCGACTTCGTCGGCCACGCCGCCGCCATGGGCGCCCATGCCGAGAAGGCCGCCAACATTGCCGAGTTGGAGGCGAAGATCGTCGAGGCCCGCAGCCGCGCCATCCCCACCGTCATCGTCATCGACACCGATGCCGTCCCCGGCACCGATGCCGGCGGCCATTGGTGGGACGTCGCCGTGCCCCAGGCCGGCGGGCCCGACAGGCTGGACCAGGCGCGGACCAGATACACCGCGAATGCCGCGAAGCAGCGCCCATTTGACTGAGGTGAGACCCATGCCCGACCTTCTGCGCAAACCCTTCGGCGAGCACGGCAAAGTACACCAGATCACCCCGCAGTCGGCGGGCTGGCGCTATGTCGGCTTCTCGCTCTACCGGCTGCGCCCGGGCGACCGCGTGGCCGAGGCGGCCGGTGACCGCGAGGTGATCCTGGTCATGGTCGAAGGTCGGGCGCGGTTCGAAGCCGCCGGTCGGGACTGGGGCGAGTTGGGCGAGCGTCTGGATGTCTTCGAGAAGACACCGCCGCATTGCCTCTATGTGCCGAACGATCAGGCCTGGAAAGCCGAGGCGACAACCGATTGCGTGATTGCCGTCTGCTCGGCGCCCGGCAAGGGTGGGCACGAGGCGCAGCGGATCGGCCCGGACGCGATCACGCTCACCGAGCGCGGCAAGGGAACCAATACACGCTATATCAACAATATAGCGATGGAAAATGAGGACTACTGCGACAGTCTTCTGGTGACCGAAGTCTTCACGCCCGCAGGCAACTGGTCGTCCTATCCGAGCCATCGCCACGACGAGGACGACTATCCCCGCATCACCTATCTCGAGGAAACCTACTACCATCGCCTGAATCCGGCCCAAGGCTTCGGGATCCAGCGCGTCTATACCGAGGACGGGACACTCGACGAGACCATGGCGGTCGCCGATGGCGACGTGGTGCTTGTACCGCGCGGCCATCACCCCTGCGGTGCGCCTTACGGGTTCGAGATGTATTACCTCAACGTCATGGCGGGCCCGCTGCGCAAGTGGCGTTTCCAGGCCGACCCGGCGGTCGAATGGATCATGGAGCGGGATGCAAAATGATCGCCCGGGCCCTGAACCAGAAG
>NZ_JBZSYN010000050.1:0-21664 GCF_058622915.1 Thermohalobaculum sp.
ACCGTCGAGCTGATCGAGCGGCTGGAGCAGGCGGGACCCTTCGGGCCGGCCAATCCGGCGCCCAGGCTCGCCTTCGGCCGGGTCGAAATCGAGGGCCTGCGCCCGGTCGGGCAGGGGCACTGCCGGCTCCGCGTCACCGCGCCCGGGGGCGGCCGGCTCGAGGCGATCGCCTTCCGCGCGGCCGAGCGCGGCATCGCCGCGGTGCTGGAGGCGGCGATGGCTGCGCGGCGCCCGGTGCACCTGGCGGGCCGGCTCCAGATCGACGACTGGGGCGGGCGGCGCAAGGCAAAGCTCCACGTCGAGGACGCGGCGCTTCCGGCCTGAAAATCCGGCTTGCAACCGGCGCGGGCCGTCGTTATCTACGCGGCACCGCGCGCCCTTCGTCTAGCGGTCCAGGACGCCGCCCTCTCACGGCGGAAACACGGGTTCGATTCCCGTAGGGCGTACCAGATGCCGCGGACCCGTGCGCGCCCTTCGTCTAGCGGTCCAGGACGCTGCCCTTTCACGGCAGAAACACGGGTTCGATTCCCGTAGGGCGTACCAGCAAAATCAACGCCTTGTCTGGCGCATAGGCCAAGTCGTCCAACATACCGACTTGGGCGAGCGTGAAATCGGTATCCCAAGCGCCCTCCGGGGCCGCTCGCCATTGCTGAACAGGGCCCCGCCCGGCATGGCCGCCACCTTCGGGCGGGGGCGCTTCCACGCGCGTGTCAGCGATGCGACTGCCCTCATCGAGGCGGCAGATGGCCTGCTGCCCTCGGTGCCGGGGCTACATTGTCATCAAGACTGGCGGAGGGTACAGTTGCGTTGGAAGTCGGCACTCGTCCGTTCCATGTTTGAGGATTTGAGCTGGCTATCCGGATTGGGATGATCAAATTTCGGGGGGAGAAACTTCATGGACCAGACCTTGCGCACCACCGTGCTGGTGGCGCTCGCCGCCCCGGTTCTCGTCTCCGGCTTTTTTGTTGGCGCCGCTGCTGCCGATGAAATGGAGCATCTGGCCCTGGTGGAGCGCGCAACCAACGACGCGATCACGGATCTCGGGGCAAAAGGTGACAGTGTCGGGGACCTGCTGACCTTCGCCAATGGAATATACGATCAGGCCAATGCGACCAAGGTCGGCAGCGACAATGGCTGGTGCGTCCGGACCTCCGCGGGAAAGGCCTGGGAATGCACGTTCACCGTCACACTGAACGGCGGCCAGATCAGTGTCGAAGGGCCGTTCTACGACGGCAAGGACTCGGTGATGTCGGTGACCGGCGGGACCGGCAAGTATGCCGGCGCGCGCGGCCAGATGAAGCTGCATGCGCGCGACAAGAAGGGCAGCGCGTATGACTTCGTCTTCGACCTGAAACGCTGACGACGCGCCACAGTCCTGCCTGATCGGAAATTCGCCTGCGAAGCACGTGGGCGAATCGTGCCTCGATACGCGTTGGTATCGCGCATCGGGGCCGAGCGCGGTCCGCGCCTTCGGCGGGCCGCTCTCAGCGTTGCCAGAACACCGGGATGAACAGGACGAGGACGCTGAGGAATTCGAGCCGCCCCAGCAGCATTCCGATCGACAGCACCCATTTCGCCCCGTCGGGCAGGCTGGCGAAGTTGCCCACGGGGCCGATCACCCTGCCCAGGCCCGGGCCGACATTTGTCACCGTTGCAGCCGGCGCCGAGACGGCGGTGGTGAAGTCCACCCCCATCAGCGACAGCAGGATGGTGATGATCGAGACCGTGCAGACATAGACGAAGAAGAAGGCCATGATCGAGGAGAGCACCTCGGGCTCGACCGGGCGACCCTGGTAGCGCAGCGGGAACACGCCGTGGGGCGCGTGGATGCGCCGGATTTGCACGATCAGCGCCTTGAAAAGCACCTGCGAGCGGAACACCTTGGCCCCGCCCGTGGTCGAGGACGAGCAGCCGCCGCACAGGGAGACCACGAAGATCGCCACGCCCGCCAGGCCACCCCACTGGCTGTAGTCCGTGCTGACGAAGCCGGTGGTCGTGATCATCGAGGTGACGTTGAACAGCGCGGCGCGGAAGGTCTGCTCGGCCGGGGCGGGGCCGATCAGCAGCCGGGCGTAGGCCACGAGCGCCGAAGCGACCGCGATGATGCCCAGATAGGCGCGGATCTGGGAGTCGCGCCACAGCGGCGCGGCGCGGCCCTTCATCAGCTCGACGAAGCGCACGAAGGGCATGGCCGAGAGTGCCATGAAGACGATCGCGGCATATTGCGCCGCGGGGCTGAATCCGGCGAAGGAGTTGTCGTGGGTGCCATAGCCCCCCGTCGAGACCGTCGTCATGGAGTGGCAGATAGCGTCGAACACACTCATGCCCGCGGCGGCGTAGGCCACGATGCACCCGACCGTCAGCACCAGGTAGACAATCAGCAGGTCGGCCGCGATGCGCGTCGCCTGCGGGATCACGTCGCCCGAGACATCGAAGCTGACGGCGCGGAAGAACTGCATGCCGCCGATGCGCATGGCCGGCAGGAAGATGATCGCCACGATGACGATACCCAGACCGCCGAACCATTGCAGCATGGCGCGCCAAAGCAGCATGCCGCGCGGCGCCGCATCGAGCCCGGAGAAGACCGTCGAGCCGGTTGTGGTCATGCCCGACATGGCCTCGAAGTAGGCGTCTGTGAAGCTGACATTGGGCGCGCCGAAGATAAAGGGCAGGCCTCCAAATCCGGGCAGCACGGTCCACAGGATCACCGTCAGCATGAAGGCCTGCGGGCGGGTCAGCCCTTGCACCCCCGGCCGCCGGGTGATCAGCGCCAGCGCCAGCCCCGCCGCCATCGTCAGCGCGGCGGCGACCAGCACCCCCCTGGCGTTGCCGTGCCCGTCGGCCAGGTCGAGCAGGACCGGCACCAGCATCGAGCCGCCCAGCACGATGACGTGCAGGCCGATCAGATGGCCGACGGGCCGAAAGTCATGCATGCGCGCTTGGCCCCCCCATTCGGGCCGAGCCTTGGCCGGGGACGGGGCGAAGTCAAGCCGCGGTGGAGGGGCGATGGGGCGGCGGAGTGACACTCCACGCGTCGCCTAGAACGGCACCTCGTCGGGGCCGTGCTGCTTCTCGGCCTCGGTGACGTAGGCAGCCACGACCTTCTTCTCGCCGGCCTTCTCGAAGGCGACGGTCAGCTTGTCGCCCTCGATCTCGGTGACGCGGCCATAGCCGAACTTCTGGTGGAAGACCCGGGTGCCGGGGGCGAAGCGGCCAACGGCCTCGGCGTCGACCACGGTGCGGTGTGCCGCGCGCGGCTGGCCGAGCCCGTGCTCGCCCCTGCGTGCCGCCATGCGCCGCCAGCCCGGCGAGTTGTAGGTGGAGGCCGAGGCGGCGCGCTCCTCGAGCGTTGAGGCCCCCGGCGCGCGCGGCGCCGAGGCGCCTGAGGCGCCACCGTAAAGGCCGGGCGGCGTCAGCACCTCGACATGGTCGCCAGGCAGCTCGTCGATGAAGCGCGAGGGTAGCGCCGACTGCCACCGCCCATAGATATGGCGGTTAGCGGCGAACGAGACGGTGGCGACCACGCGCGCGCGGGTGAGCCCGACATAGGCCAGGCGCCGTTCTTCCTCGAGGCCCGTCATGCCCTGCTCGTCCATGCTGCGCTGCGAGGGGAACAGACCGTCCTCCCAGCCGGGCAGGAACACGGCGGAGAATTCGAGGCCCTTGGCGGCGTGCAGCGTCATGACGGAGACCTTCTCGCCCGTCTCCTCGGCGTCGTTGTCCATGATCAGCGAGACGTGCTCGAGGAAGCCCTGGAGATTCTCGAATTCCTCGAGCGCCTGCACCAGCTCCTTGAGGTTCTCGAGCCGGCCCGGGGCATCGGGGGTTTTCTGCTTCTGCCACATCCCGGGGTAGCCGCTCTCGTCGAGGATGCACGCGGCGATCTCGACATGGTCGGCGGCGGGGTCGGCCAGCGCCGCGTGCCAGCGGTCGATCTGCGCGACGAGGTCCCCGAGGCTGTTGGCCGCGCGCCGGGTCAGCCCGGCGTCCCCGGTGGCCGCCTGACGGGCGGCTTCGACCAGCGTCAGGTCGCGCCCGCGGGCGAGTAAATTGACCGTCTGCTGCGCCTTGTCGCCGAGGCCGCGCTTGGGCGTGTTGACGATGCGCTCGAAGGCCAGCCCGTCGGCGGGCGAGACCGCGACGCGGAAATAGGCCAGTGCATCGCGGATTTCCTGGCGCTCGTAGAAGCGCGGGCCGCCGATCACCCGGTAGGGCAGGCCAATGGTGAGAAAGCGGTCCTCGAAGGCGCGCATCTGGAAGGAGGCGCGCACCAGGATGGCAATGTCGTCGAGGCTCACAGGCGGCATGCCGCGCGTGCCGCGGCTCATCGCCTCGATCTCCTCGCCGATCCAGCGGGCCTCCTCCTCGCCGTCCCAGTGGCCGATCAGGCGGACCTTCTCGCCTGACTCGAGCGGCGTCCACAGCGTCTTGCCAAGCCGGCCCTGGTTGGCGGCGATCACGCCCGAGGCCGCGCTCAGTATGTGTGGGGTCGAGCGGTAGTTTTGCTCCAGCCGGATCACCCGGGCGCCCTCGAAATCGGCCTCGAAGCGCAGGATGTTGCCGACCTCCGCGCCGCGCCAGCCATAGATCGACTGATCGTCGTCGCCGACCACGCAGATGTTGCGGTGCTTGGCGGCGAGCAGCCGGAGCCAGAGATACTGGGCGACATTGGTGTCCTGGTACTCGTCGACCAGGATGTAGCGAAAGCGGTGCTGGTAGTCGGCCAGCACGTCCGGATTGTTCTGGAAGATGCGCACTACGTGCAGCAGCAGGTCGCCGAAGTCGCAGGCGTTCAGCGTCTTCAGCCGCGCCTGGTAGTGGGCGTAGAGCTCGGCGCCCCGTCCGTTGGCGAAGCCGCCCTCGTCGGCGGGCACGCGCTCGGGCGTCTGGGCGCGGTTCTTCCAGCGATCGAGCATGGCCGCGAACATGCGCGCCGGCCAGCGCTTGTCGTCGATGTTCTCGGCCGACAGGATCTGCTTGATCAGCCGGACTTGGTCGTCGGTGTCGAGGATGGTGAAGTTGGACTTCAGCCCGGCCAGCTCGGCGTGGCGGCGCAGGATCTTGACGCAGATGGCATGGAAGGTGCCGAGCCAGGGCATGCCCTCGACGGCGCGGCCGACCAGCTCGCCCACCCGGGTCTTCATCTCGCGCGCCGCCTTGTTGGTGAAGGTGACGGCGAGGATCTGCGAGGGGTAGGCCCGGCCGGTGTGAATCAGGTGCGCGAGCCGCGTGGTCAGCACGCGCGTCTTGCCGGTGCCGGCGCCCGCCAGCACCAGGACGGGGCCGTCCAGCGCCTCGACCGCGGCGCGCTGGTCGGGGTTGAGCGCATCGAGATAGGCAGCGGCAGGCCGGGCGCACTCGGACAACGGGCGGCCCTCGCGGGGCCCGACCGCCGCCTCGACCGCTGCCTCGAACGCCGCCCCTTCGGATTCGCTGCCGCTCATCCCGGCCAACATAGCGGCTCGGGTCCGGCGGGGAAAGGCTGTGTTCCCTACATGTTCGCCACAGGCCGTCGCTGTTTGGACAATTCGTCCGACTTCGCCTTGTTCGCCGGCGCGATCGCTCCATAGTTTCGCGCACCCTGACGAAGCACGAGGTTTCTTCATGTTCGGCCTGAGGAAAACCAGCCTGCCAGGCAAGGACATGGCGTTGCCCGGCCGCGCCGAGCCGATCCCGACCGCCGAGCGGCATTTCGTTACCGACCGCCCGCTCAAGGGCTCCTACCCGGAGGGCACCGAGCTGGCGATGTTCGGCATGGGCTGCTTCTGGGGGGTCGAGCGCATCTTCTGGAACCTGCCCGGCGTTTGGGTCACCGCCGTCGGCTATGCCGGGGGCACGACGCCGAACCCGACCTACCAGGAGGTCTGCTCCGGACTGACCGGGCACACGGAAGTCGCGCGCGTGGTCCACGACCCGGCCAAGATTTCCTACGCGGAGCTGCTCAAGGCGTTCTGGGAGGGGCATGACCCCACCCAGGGCATGCGCCAGGGCAACGATGTCGGCACCCAGTACCGCTCGGCGATCTACACCTACGGGCCCGAGCAGGAGCGGCTGGCCGGCGAGACCCGGGCGCTCTATGAGGCGCGGCTGCAGGCCGCGGGCTTCGGAGCGGTGACCAGCGAGATCCGCGCCGCGCCCGAGTTCTATTACGCCGAGGACTATCACCAGCAATACCTCGCCAAGAACCCAGGCGGTTATTGCGGCGTCGGCGGCGTCGGCGTGGCCTGCCCGGTGGGAACGGGCGCCTGATTTCCGAGGGCGCTCGCGCGGTCCGGGCGCAACCTTCGCAGTCTGCCAACGTTGAACCGTCCCGAGGGCACGGTCGAAGAACGAGAGCGCCGTCGCCTGCCGATCCGGAGCTTCGGGGAGACCTTCATGAAATTCCTCGCGGGAGTCATCTGCACGCTCGTCGCGCTTGGCGTCGGGGCGCTCGCCGTCATCTTCACCGGCAGCTATGACGTCGCGGCAACCGATCCGCACTATCCCATCGTGCGCTGGGCCCTGGCGACCACGCTGCGCAATTCCATCTCGGCCCATGCCGACACGCCGCCGCCGCACGCCTTCACCGAGGCGGATGTCAAGGCGGGCTTCAAGGCTTACGACTCCACCTGCGTGCATTGCCACGGGGCGCCGGGGGTGAAGCCGAATGCGTTCACCAGGGGCATGCGGCCGCGGCCGCCGGCGCTGTGGACGCTGGTGGGCAAGCTGAGCCCGGCCGAGGAGTTCTGGGTGGTCAAGCACGGCATCAAGATGACCGGAATGCCCGGCTTCGGCGTGATCGGCAAGGACAAGGACATCTGGAAGATGGTGGCCTTCCTGCAGAAGTTCTCCGGCATGAATGCGAAGGACTATGCCGCGATGCGACAGGAAGTGAGCGCCAAGGCGACAGGTCAGGGCAATGGCGGCGCGCCGGCGGGCGGCTCGTCCGGTTCCGGCGCCGGGGGATCGGGGACCGGGGGATCGGGCACCGGCCAGCCCGCGCAAGGCCAATCGCAATAGGCGGTGCGCCGCAGGGCAGCCCGCGTCCGGCCGGTCGTGGCACTCGCGCTTTTCCAGGGCCGCGTGACGCGCTAATCAGCGCGCGCACGACAAGGAAGGGCCGCGCGTGACGACCTGGACGGCATTGACCACCCTGGCGGGCCAGGCGCCGGCCGAGGCGCTGGCCGAGGCGATGGAGCGTCTCGACCCCGCGCCGGTCGGCGTCGGCATCATGGAGATCGAGGACGGCTCGGCGCTGCGCGAGGTCGGCGGCTATTTCACGGCGCCCCCCGACGTGGCGGGGCTGGCCGTGCTCGCGGCCGCCTTCTGCGCGCGACCGTTCGCGGTCAGCCGGGTCGAGGAGCGCGACTGGGTGGCCCAGGTGCAGCGCGAGCTGACGCCGGTGCACGCGGGGCGCTTCGTCATCTATGGCGGGCACGACGCGCACCGTATCGCGCCGAACCGGCTGGGATTGAGGATCGAGGCGGCGATGGCCTTCGGCACCGGCCACCACAGCTCGACGCGAGGCTGCCTGCTCCTGCTCGAGCGCCTGATCCGGCGCGGCGTGCAGCCGCGCCGGGTGGCCGACATCGGATGCGGCACCGGCGTGCTGGCGATGGCCGCGGCACGGAGCTGGCGGGTGCCGGCCGTGGCCAGCGACATCGACCCGGTGGCGGTCCGGACTGCGCGCGAGAACGTGGCCGCAAACGGGCTCGGCCCCTGGGTCCGGGTCGGCGAGGCGGCCGGTGCGCGCGGCGGGCCGGTCCGGGCCGGCGCACCCTACGACCTGGTCTTCGCCAACATCCTGGCGGCGCCGCTCAAGCGCATGGCGCCCGAGCTCGTGCGCTGCCTGGCACCGGGCGGGCGGGCGATCCTGTCGGGGCTCCTGCGCGCCCAGGCGCGTGGCGTCGAGAGGGTCTATGCCGGGCACGGGCTGGGGCGCGAGGACCGGGTCGAGCTGGGGGAATGGGCCAGCCTGACGCTGCGCAAGGGCGCGGGCAAGAGCGGCAAATGAAAAGGGCCGCCCGGGTGGGGCGGCCCTTTGTTTGTGCGGTCCCGAGGGCTCAGAACATGCCGTCGGTGAGCGTGGCCAGATCGGCCCGGGTGAGGCCGATGTCCTCCAGCTGGCTCGGGCTGAGCCGGCGGAGCTGGGCGACGGTGTGCCGGGTCTCGTTCCAGCGACGGACGGCGGCGGCACCGCGCAAGAGGGAGGTCACGAACCGGTGCGTGGTGAGAGCCCCGAAGGGGACCGGCTGGGTAGCGACTGCGTAGGCCATGACAGCATCTCCTTCTGGCTGGTGGCGGCTGCCTTCGTGTTTCGACTGTTCGCCAGATAGCGGTTTGCTGCACCGCGAACAAGCGCCGTAAATGCATGACCACCATGCACTTTTCGCATGGCTCGGCGGCGAGATAGTGCAATGCACAAATACGACGACGCGGAGCGGAGATTCGACCTGTTCGCATCTCCGGACTGGTATGTGTTCCCGTTTCGTGCTAGCTAGGCGTCGAGGCCGTTCGGGCAGGGTTCGGGCAGGGGTGCAGCCAATGCGGGTAATCGGCTTCGATCCGGGGCTCCAGCGCACCGGATGGGGCGTCGTCGATGTGGCGGGCAACCGAATCACACATGTCGCCAACGGTGTGTGCACAAGCGGTACCGGCGCGCTTGCCGAGCGGCTGGCGCGCCTGCACCGGCTGATCGAGCAGGTGGTGCGCGCGCACGGGCCACACGAAGCGGCCGTCGAGCACACCTTTGTCAACAAGGACGCGGCCGGCACGCTGAAGCTGGGCCAGGCGCGGGCGATCTCGCTGCTGGTGCCGGCGCAGCTCGGGCTGCCGGTGGCGGAATACGCGCCCAACGCGGTGAAGAAGGCGGTGGTCGGCGTCGGCCATGCGGGCAAGGAGCAGGTCGGCCACATGGTGCGCCACCTGCTGCCCGGCGCGCGGATCGAGGGCGCCGACGCAGCCGACGCGTTGGCGGTTGCGATCTGCCACGCCTGGGCCGCAGGCGCCGGGCGGCGGCTGGCTGCGGCGCTGGCGGGGGAGGCGCGATGATCGGCAAGATCACCGGCCGGGTGGATTATGTCGCCGACGACCACGTGCTGATCGAGGCCGGCGGCATCGGCTATGTCGTCTACTGCGCGCCGCCCACGCTCGCCGCGCTGCCCGGCCCGGGCGAGGTGGCGGCGCTTTACACCGAGCTGGTGGTGCGCGAGGACCTGATGCGGCTGATCGGCTTTCGCACCGTGGCCGAGCGCGAGTGGCACCGGCTCCTGACCTCGGTGCAGGGGGTGGGGGCGCGGCTGTCGCTCGCCATCCTGGGGGCGCTCGGGCCCGACGGGGTCAGCCGGGCGCTGGCGCTCGGCGATGCCGGGGCGATCCGCGCGGCGCCGGGGGTCGGCCCGAAGCTGGCGCAGCGCATCGTCAACGAGCTGCGCGACAAGGCACCCGGCGTCATGGCGCTGGGCGCGCAGGGCCGCCGCGCGGCGGTGGTGCGAGAAGGTGCGGCGCCGCCCGGGCCGCGGACCGACGCGGCGACGGTGGTGCCGATCAACGCACCCGAGGACGGCGCGGCCACGGCGGATGCCCTCTCGGCGCTGGTCAATCTGGGCTATGACCGGATGGAGGCGGCGCGCGCGGTCGCCGAGGCCGCAGACGCCGGGGCGGATGGCTCCGCGGGCCTGATCAAGGCGGCGTTGCAGACCTTGGGCCGGAACCTCTAGGGTGCTCCGGTGAGCACGCCAGATCCCATGCTGCGCGGCGCCGAGCAGGCGCAGGACGGCGACCAGCCGGGGCTGCGGCCGGTCTCGCTCGACGACTTCACCGGACAGGCGGAGGCGCGCGCCAACCTCAGGGTTTTCATCGAGGCGGCGCGCCGGCGCGGCGCGGCGATGGACCACCTGCTGCTCTATGGGCCGCCGGGCCTGGGCAAGACCACGCTGGCGCAGATCGTGGCGCGCGAGCTGGGGGTGAACTTCCGCATGACCTCGGGCCCGGTGATCGCGCGGGCCGGCGACCTCGCCGCGGTGCTGACCAATCTCGAGCCGCGCGACGTGCTCTTCATCGACGAGATCCACCGGCTCAACCCGGTGGTCGAGGAGATTCTCTACCCGGCGATGGAGGACTTCGAGCTCGACCTCGTGATCGGCGAGGGGCCGGCGGCGCGCACCGTGCGCATCGACCTCGCCCCCTTCACGCTGATCGGGGCGACGACGCGGCTGGGGCTGCTCACCACGCCCCTGCGCGACCGCTTCGGAATCCCGACGCGGCTGGAGTTCTACACCGAGGCCGAGCTCGGCCTGATCGTCGGCCGCGCCGCCCGGCTGATGGGTCTGGAGGCCGAGGCCGAGGGCATCGCCGAGATCGCCCGGCGCGCCCGCGGCACGCCGCGCGTCGCCGTGCGCCTGCTGCGCCGGGTGGCCGACTTCGCGCTGATCGAGACCGAGGGCCGGCTGAGCCGCGCGCTGGCCGACCGGGCGCTCGAGCGGCTGGGTGTGGACCATATGGGCCTCGACGGCGCCGACCGGCGCTATCTCGGCGCCATCGCCGAGCACTACGGCGGCGGGCCGGTGGGTGTGGAGACCATGTGCGCCGTGCTGTCGGAGGCGCGCGACGCGGTCGAGGAGGTGATCGAGCCCTTCCTGCTGCAGGCCGGCCTGATCGCCCGCACGCCCAGGGGGCGGATGCTGACGGCCGGGGCCTGGCGGCATCTGGGTCTGGCACCGCCGCAGCGGGCGGGCGAGGCGTCGGAGCCCGATCTTTTCGAGCCCGGCGGCCGTTAGCGGCGCAATGGATCACCGTCTGTCCATCCGGGTCTACTACGAGGACACCGACCTCGCCGGCGTGGTCTACTACGCCAACTACCTCAAATTCATGGAACGCGGCCGGACGGAGGCGCTGCGCACCGCGGGGGTCGACCAGGTGGCGCTGAAGGCGGCGATGGGGCTGGTCTTCGTGGTGCACAGGCTGGCCATCGACTACATCGCACCAGCGCGTTTCGACGACCTCGTCGAGGTCGTGACCCGAATCACCCGGCTGCGCGGCGCGTCCGTGGAGATGGCCCAGGAGGTGCGCCGCGACACTGCCTGCCTGGCGCGCGCCTCGGTCGCGGCAGCCTGCATGGACGCGGGCGGCCGGCCCGCCCGCCTGCCCGCCGAGGTCCGGCAAAAGCTGAGCCAATTCGCCGCGGGGGAATAAGGCTTCTGAAGAACCCGTTATCGGGGTATGGAACGTCTCGCATTTTCGCTGGAAATCGCGCATAAAGGGCCGTGCATGCCGCATCGCGGCATAAGGTTGCCGCCCCCCCGCTTGACGGGGCGACGAGAGCGGCGCCGCGCGGCGTGCACGAGGCGCGAGAGCAGGAAACTGGGCCCATGTATCTGATTGGACTTCCCGCCGCCGCGGCTGGCGCGGCGGCGCAGCTTGCAAAAACAGGGGGCGCGCTCGGGGCCCCTGCGGCGAACGGCGTGGACTTCTCGCTTCTGGCGATCTTCCTGCGCGCCACGACGGTGGTGCAGATCGTGATGATCCTGCTGCTCGTCGCCTCGATCTGGTCCTGGGCGATCATCGTCGAGAAGATCATGGTGTTCAGCCGGCTGACCGGCAAGTCGGGCAAGTTCGAGGACCAGTTCTGGTCCGGCCAGCCGCTCGACGAGCTCTACGACCGGATCGGCGAGCGGCCGCGCTCGCCGCTCGAGCGCGTATTCTCGGCCGGCATGACCGAGTGGCGGCGCTCGCTGCGCCAGGAGGGCGGGCTGATCCCGGGCACCCAGGCGCGGGTGGACCGGGCCATGAACGTCGCCATCGCGCGCGAGAGCGAGGAGGCGAACCGGCGGCTCTCCTACCTCGCCACGGTGGGCTCGGTCTCGCCCTTCGTCGGCCTGTTCGGCACGGTCTGGGGCATCAAGCACGCCTTCGAGTCCATTGCGCTGCAGCAGAACACCAACCTCGCCGTGGTGGCACCGGGTATCGCCGAGGCGCTCCTGGCCACGGCGCTCGGGCTCCTGGCGGCGATCCCGGCCGTGGTGGCCTACAACCGCCTCTCAGCCGATGCCGAGCGGCTGACGGGCGGGCTGGAGAACTTCGCGGACGAGTTCTCCACCATCCTCGGCCGCCAGATCGACCGGCAGACGGGAGCACACTGATGGGCGTGATGCGGCAGGCGCAGGCACAGACCCGCGCCGGGGCGCGGCGCCGGCGCTCGGCCTTGAGGCCCATGGCCGAGATCAACGTCACGCCCATGGTCGATGTGATGCTGGTGCTCTTGATCATCTTCATGGTGGCCGCGCCGCTCTTGACCGTCGGCGTGCCGCTGAAGCTGCCCAGGACCAACGCGCAGGCGCTGCCCACCGACAAGGAGCAGCCGCTGACGATCAACCTGGATGCCCAGGGCAGGATCTACATCCAGAAGACCGAGGTCCCGGTCGACCAGTTGGTGGCGAAGCTAACAGCGATCCAGGCGCAACGACAGTCGGACCGGGTCTATCTGCGCGCCGACCGCTCGATCGACTACGGCCGGGTGATGAAGGTGATGGGCGCGCTCAATGCCGGCGGGTTCCGCAACATCGGGCTGGTGACGGACCAGCCCGAGCCGACGCGTACCAACTGAACCGATTTCGGCGAGGCGCGTGCGGCAGGGGAGGCGAATTCTGAGGCTCACGCCGGAGAAGAAGGCGGGATTGTCGATCTCCGCGGCGATGCACGCCGTGGCGATCGTGCTCGTGCTGTTCGGCGCCAGCTGGTTCAGCGGCGGCGCGCCGCGGCCGCTGAATGTCACCTCGGTGGAGCTGGTCAACGGCGCCCAGTTCGACGCTGCGGTCTCGACTGCGCCGGTGGTGCCGAACAAGGGGCCCGCCGAGCTGAGCCCGCCCTCGGATACGAAGACCGAGACGATCAAGACGGCCGAGGCGGACAGCAGCGTCAAGGCGCCGAAGCTGCCGATGCTGGCCAAGCCGAAGCAGCCGGCGGACAAGCAGCCGAAGCTCGCCGACATCGCCATCCCGCCGCCGCCGACCCCGGTGCCGAGCGAGGCGCCGCGTCCCTCGATCGCCAAGATTCCCACGCCCGATACCCTGCCGCGCCAGGCCGAGACGCCGGAGAGCCCGCCGGCCACCGAGCCGCAGCAGCCGCTGGCCTCGGCGCCCTCGCCCCAGCCCGATGCCGTGCCCTCGCCGCCCCCGCCGACCGAGCCGGTGGCGACCGACACGCCGACGCCCCAGCCTGCGAAGCCGAAGCAGCCGCCCAAGCCGCAGGCGGTGGCCGAGGCGCAGCCCCAGGCGCCGGTGGCGCACGCGCCCCAGGCGGCGCGGCTGCCGGTCGCCAAGCCGGCGAAGCTCGCCGCCGCGGCGCGCGCCTCCTCGGCGCCGCCGCCCGCGACGCCCGCCCCAACGCAGGAGCCGAAGAAGCCGCCCAAGCCCGTGGCGCAAAAGCCCGCCGGGCAGACGAAGCCCGACGCGCAAAAGCCCGCCGGCGGCTCGACTTCGCAGTTCGCCGACATCATCACGCGGGGCGAGAAGGACGCGCTGCGGCTGGGGATCAAGCAGTACTTCGTCTATGACGGCAATCGCGCCGACCGCTCGCTGCAGGTGACCATCGGCATCGAGCTCGGCCGGGACGCACGCATCATCGCCGGGCCGAAGCTGCTTAACGCCTCGGGCGGCGACGCGGGCGCGCAGCAGGCGCTGTGGCAGGCCGGCCGTCGCGCCCTGCTCAAGGCCGAGAACGCCGGGGAGTTTGCCAAGCTGCCCCCGGCCAAGTACGAGGGTTGGCGCCGCATCCACGTCACCTTCACACCGGAGGAGATCGGGTTCTCATCATGACCATGCAGAAAATCGCCGCCTGGCCGCGGCTTGTGGGGGGAGTCGTGGTTTTGCTCGCCGCGCTGGCGGCGGGCCCGGCCGGGGCGCAGCAGGGCCCGCTCCAGATCACCGTCTCGGGCGGCAAGTTCGAGCCGATGCCGATTGCCATCACGCCGTTCGAAACCGCCACCCCCGACCTGGCGGGCATGGCCGGCGACCTGGCTTCGGTGGTGCAGGCGGATCTCAAGGGCTCCGGGCTGTTCCGCATCATCCCGCAAGACGCCCATATCGCGAAACCGGCCGGCTTCGACAGCGTGCCGTCCTTTGCCGACTGGCGCACGATCCACGCCGATGCGCTGGTCACCGGGCGGGTGAGCAAGGAGGCGGACGGCCGGTTGATGGTGCAGTTCCGCCTGTTCGACACCCAGGCCGGGAGCCAGCTTGTGGGGCTGCAGTTCCTCGCCGATCCGGAAAGCTGGCGGCGCGTCGCGCACAAGGTGGCCGACGGGATCTACACCAAGCTGACCGGCGAGGGACCCTATTTCGACAGCCGCATCGCGTTCATCGACGAGACCGGGCCAAAGGGCGACCGCACCAAGCGGCTGGCGATCATGGACCAGGACGGGGCGAACGTCACCTACGTTCCGGGCGCCAAGGGGCTGGTGCTGACCCCGCGATTTGCGCCCAACGACCAGTCGCTGCTCTACATCTCATACGATACCGGCGAGCCGCAGGTGTACATGCTGAACATCGACACCGGCCAGCGCGAGCGGCTGGGGAGCTTCTCCGGCATGACCTTCGCGCCGCGCTTCTCGCCCGACGGTAACGAGGTGGTCCTGTCGCTCAGCCGCGACGGCAACACCGACCTCTATATCATGCGGCTGGCGGATCATCAGATCCGGCGGCTGACCGACAACCCGGCGATCGACACCTCGGCCTCGTTTTCTCCCGACGGCAGCCAGATCGTGTTCGAATCCGACCGTGGAGGCAGCCAGCAGCTCTATATCATGCCGGTGGCCGGCGGCCCGGCGCAGCGCATCAGCTTCGGGCAGGGCGACTATGCCACGCCCGTGTGGTCGCCCCGGGGAGACCAGATCGCCTTCACCAAGATCCTGAACGGGCGGTTCCACATCGGCGTCATGCGCACCGACGGCAGTGACGAGCGGCTCCTGACCTCGAGCTTCCTCGACGAGGGACCGACCTTTTCGCCGAACGGGCGGGTGATCGCCTTCTTCCGGGTGCAGCCCGGCACCGAGGGGCGGTCGCAGCTGATGAGCGTGGACATCTCGGGGCGGAACCTGCGCGTGATTCCGACGCCGAACGGCGCCTCCGATCCCGCCTGGTCGCCGCTGCGCAAGTGAGACGGGGCAGGGCCGCCGCGGCCGCGGCGGCCTTGCGGAGACTGCGGCCCCCATGGATACTGCGGGCCGGGTGAGGAGGGGCACGGAAAAGACATTACCAAGCCGGCCCGCAGGCGGCACTGAGCAGGCAAGGAGTTCAACGCATGAAAAGACTTACCATCGCACTGATCGGGGCGATCGCGCTCGTCGCGGGCTGCTCCAACAACGGCTCGGACAAGGGCATGGAGGCCTCCGGGGCGGCCGGCGCGGCAGCCGGCGGCCAGAGCGGCATCCAGCAGACCGGTATGCCGGCGCCCAACACTCCCGAGTACTTCAAGGTCGTGGTCGGGGACCGCGTCTTCTTCGGCTTCGACAAGTACGACCTGTCGCCGCAGGCCCAGCAGACGCTGGTCAAGCAGGCCCAGTGGTTCGCCGCCAATCCCGGCACGACGGCGGTGATCGAGGGCCACACCGACGAACGCGGCACGCGTGAGTACAACCTGGCGCTGGGCGCGCGCCGCGCCAACGCGGTGCGCACCTTCCTGGTGGGCCAGGGCGTCGATCCCAGCCGGCTGCGCACCGTGAGCTACGGCAAGGAGCGCCCGGTGGCGCTGTGCTCGAATGAAAGCTGCTGGTCGCAAAACCGGCGCGCCGTGACCGTGGTCTCGGGGGCCCCGGCCAGCTAGGGCGCCGGCCCGACAACCGACAGGCCCGCGGGCGGGGGCAACCCCGGCCGCGGGCGCAGCCAGGACCAGGCAGCCCGGAGGACGCCATGCCGAGGCCCCATCGCAGACCGAGCGCGGCCGCCGCTATCCTGCTGGCCGCCATTCTGGCCGCCGGCCTGACCACCGGTCTGGCCGTCGGTCTGACCCCCGCGCCGGCCGCCGCGCAGTCGGCCGCCGAGCTGCGCGGCCGGGTCAACTCGATCGAGCGGGAGCTCGCCGACATCCGCGCGCGGCTCGGCGTGCCGGCGGGCGAGACCGCCAACGGGCCGCTCAGCGAGGTGCTCGTCCGGCTCGACAGCATGGAGGAGCAGATCCGCAAGCTGACCGGCAAGGTCGAGGAGCTCCAGCACACGCAGCGCCGCATCGCCGAGGACGCCGCCAAGCGCTTCGGCGACGTCGATTTCCGCCTGACCGAGCTCGAGGGGGGCGACACCTCGAAGCTGGCGCCGGTGCCGCCGCTGGGCGGCGTCGACAGCCAGGCGTCCGCATCCGCACAGGCCGGCGTTTCGGTCAGCGAGCGCAACGATCTCGACCGGGCGATCGACCATGTCCGCCACGGCCGCTACGACATCGCCCAGGACCGCCTGCGCAACTTCCTCAATACCTACCCGCACAGCCCGCTCGAGGGCGAGGCGCTCTACTGGCTGGGACAGAGCCAGTTCCTGCGCGGCGCCTATCAGGACGCGGCGCGCAGCTATCTGAGGGGCTACAAGGCGAACCCGAAGGGGCCGGCGGCGCCGGAGAACCTCTATCGGCTGGGCGTCGCGCTCGGCAAGCTGGGCCAGACCAACGAGGCCTGCCTGACGCTCAAGGAGGTGCCCCGCCAGTTCCCGCAAGGGCCGGCCGATGTGCTGAAGAAGGCGAAGGACGCGAGCGATGCCCTGTCCTGCGGCTGACCCGTGCCCGGGAATATCGCCGACGCGGTCGCGGCCGGGCTGGACCGGCTCGCGCCCGCAGGGGCGCTCGGCGTCGCCGTCTCGGGTGGCGGTGATTCCACCGCGCTCCTGGTCATCGCGCGGCGCTGGGCCGCGGCGCGCGGCCGGCGCCTTGCCGCCGCCACTGTCGATCACGGGCTGAGAGCCGAGAGCGCGGCGGAAGCCGCCGGTGTGGCCGCGCTGTGCCGCCAGCTCGCCGTGCCGCACGCGACGCTGCACGCCGAGGGCCTGGCGGCCGCGCGCGGCAACCTTTCCGCCACCGCGCGGGAGGCGCGCTTCGCGCTCCTGGCCGACTGGGCGGCCGGCGAGGGCCTCGCGGCCGTCCTGCTCGGGCACACGATGGACGACCAGGCCGAGACCGTGCTGATGCGCCTCGCGCGCGGCTCCGGCGCGGAGGGGCTGGCCGCGATGGCGCCGGCCGTGCGCCTGCATGGCGTGCTTTGGCTGCGGCCGCTGCTCGACCAGCGTCGCGCGGCGCTGAGACGCCTCCTCGAGGCCGAGGAGGTCGGCTGGGTGGACGATCCGAGCAACGAGGAGTCGGCCTATGACCGGGTCAAGGCCCGCCGGGCCCTTGCGGCGCTGGCCCCCCTCGGCATCGACGCCGAGGGCCTGGCGCGCACCGCCGCGCGCCTGGCGCGCCAGCGCCGCGTGCTGGACCGCGCGATGCGCGAGCTCGCGGCGCGCGCCCGCTCGGCCGGCGATCTCGGCGAGGCGCGGCTCGACCTGCGGCCCATGGCGGCGGACGAGCCGGACACGGCGCTCAGACTGTTCGCCGACACGCTGATGCGGGTGTCCGGCGCGCCCTACCGGCCGCGATTTGCTGCGCTCTCGGATGCCTGGGAGTCGCTGTCGGCGGGCGCGGCGCGCAAGACGACTCTGGCGGGCTGCCTGATCGTGCCGCGGGCGGGTCCGCCGGCGCGCCTCATGGTCTGCCGCGAGCCCGCCGCCTGCGAGGGCCCGCGGCCCACAGATGCGCCGGGCGCCGCGCCGTGGGACCGGCGCTGGCAGCTCCGGCTGGCGGGGCCGTGGCCGGCCGGGGCGCAGGTCGCGGCATTGGGGGCGGCGGGCCGTGCCGCGCTCAAGGCCGCGCGCGCGGCCGGCGCATGGAGCCCCGGCGCCGCCTGGTCCGGGGCGCCGGCGGTGGTGCAGGAAACCACCCCGGCCGTCTGGCAGGGGCCGGGGGAAGCGGCGTCGCTGCTTGCCGCGCCTGTGGCCGGCTATATCGAGGGTTGCGTGCGGGCCGCGGGCTGCGCCGCATCCGCGCAGTTCGTCGGCGGGCAGGAGTTGCCCTCGCCCGCGGCGCCGGAATAGATTACAAGGGACCGGGATCAATGGCTCCGGCCGCCCTTAACTTCGTGGCGCCGGACCCTATCTAGTGGCAGTAAGCGCCGGAGAACGCCGGCACCGTGGACATTTCGGAGACCACATCTTGGGCAACGCGAAAAACCTGGCGTTCTGGGCGATCCTGCTCCTCCTCCTCGTCACGCTCTTCAGCGTCTTCCAGGACGGCAGCGGCACGACCTCGGGCCACCAGCTGGCGTATTCCGATTTCCTGCAGCAGGTCGACAACAAGCAGGTCTCCGACGTCACCATCGACGGCGAGAAGATCACCGGCCGCATGCGCGACGGCGAGCATTTCAGCACTGTGCGGCCCCAGGGCAACGACATCATCCCCGAGCTGCGCAAGGCCGGCGTGACCATCCGGGTGCAGCCGCAGGACCGCGGCGGGCTGCTGTCGACGCTCGGCTTCTGGCTGCCGATGCTGATCATCTTTGCCATCTGGATTTTCTTCCTCAACCGGATGCAGGCCGGCGGGCGCGGCGCCATGGGCTTTGGCAAGAGCCGGGCGAAGCTTCTGACCGAGCGCACCGGCAAGGTGACCTTCGATGACGTCGCCGGCATCGACGAGGCAAAGGAGGAGCTCGAGGAGATCGTCGAGTTCCTCAAGGACCCGCAGAAATACTCGCGGCTGGGCGGCAAGATCCCCAAGGGCGCGCTGCTGGTCGGCCCGCCGGGCACCGGCAAGACGCTTCTGGCCCGGGCCATCGCCGGCGAGGCGGGCGTGCCGTTCTTCACCATCTCGGGCTCGGACTTCGTCGAGATGTTCGTCGGCGTCGGCGCCTCCCGCGTGCGCGACATGTTCGAGCAGGCGAAGAAGAACGCGCCGTGCATCGTGTTCATCGACGAGATCGACGCGGTCGGCCGCCATCGCGGCGTCGGCTATGGCGGCGGCAACGACGAGCGCGAGCAGACGCTCAATCAGCTCCTGGTCGAGATGGACGGCTTCGAGGCCAACGAGGGCGTGATCCTGATCGCCGCCACCAACCGCCCCGACGTGCTCGATCCGGCGCTGCTCAGGCCCGGCCGCTTCGACCGGCAGGTCACCGTGCCGAACCCCGATCTCAGGGGCCGCGAGAAGATCCTCGCCGTGCATGCGCGCAAGGTGCCGCTGGCGCCGAATGTCGACCTCAAGGTGATCGCGCGCGGCTGCCCGGGCTTTTCCGGCGCCGATCTGGCCAACCTGGTCAACGAGGCGGCCTTGAAGGCGGCGCGCTCGGACAAGCGCCTCGTCACCATGGACGACTTCGAATACGCCAAGGACAAGGTGATGATGGGCGCCGAGCGGCGCTCGATGATCATGACCGACGAGGAAAAGACGCTGACCGCCTATCACGAGGCGGGCCATGCCATCGTCGGGCTCAACGTGCCGGACCACGACCCGATCCACAAGGCGACCATCATCCCGCGCGGCCGGGCGCTCGGCCTCGTGCTCAGCCTGCCCGAGCGCGACCAGCTTTCCATGACGCGCCGCCAGCTGACCTCGAAGCTGGCCATGGCGATGGGCGGGCGCGTGGCCGAGGAACTCGTCTTCGGCCCGGAGAAGGTGACCAACGGCGCCGCCTCGGACATCCAGCAGGTGACGCGCATCGCGCGGGCCATGGTCACCCAGTTCGGCATGTCCGACAAGCTGGGCAACATCGACTATGCCAACGAGCGCGACGCCTTCCTCGGCGCCTATAACGGCCCGAAGGACATCTCGCCCGAGACCCAGCAGCTGATCGACGAGGAGGTGCGCCGCCTGGTCGACGACGGCTACGAGACCGCCAAGCGCATCCTGACCGAGAAGCGAGAGGATCTCGAGCGACTGGCCAAGGGGCTGCTGGAATACGAGACGCTGACCGGAAACGAGCTGCGGCAGGTGCTCTCGGGCGAGAAGCTCGACCGCTCCGACGACCAGGGGCTGCCGCAGGACGCGGGCGAAGGCAGCCATGCGGCAATCCCGAAGACCGGCAAGAAGCCGAAGCGCTCGGGTGACCTTGGCGACGAGGGCGGCATGACGCCACAGCCGCAATAGGCGCGCCGCGGCTGACATCCGAAGGCCCACCCGTGAAAAGCGAAGGCCCGCCGGATGGCGGGCCTTCGTCGTTCAATGGACATCGCGCCCCCGGTGTCCGGCGCGCCCCGGACGCAGGCGGCTCAGAAGTGGATGGCGCGGCCGTAGGCGTCGAGCACCGCCTCGTGCATCATTTCCGACAGCGTCGGGTGGGGGAACACCGCCTCCATCAGCTCGGCCTCGGTGGTCTCCAGCGTGCGGCCGACCACGTAGCCCTGGATCAGCTCGGTGACCTCGGCCCCGGCCATGTGCGCGCCGAGCAGCTCGCCGGTCGCGGCGTCGAACACCGTCTTGACCATGCCCTCCTGCTCGCCCAGCGCGATCGCCTTGCCGTTGCCGATGAACGGGAAGTGGCCGACCTTGATCTTCAGCCCGCGCTCCTTGGCCTTCGCCTCGGTCAGGCCGACGCTGGCGACCTGGGGATAGCTGTAGGTGCAGGCGGGAACCGACTCGGGGCACACCGGGTGGACGTGGCGCCCGGCGATCATCTCGACGACCATGACGCCCTCGTGGCTGGCCTTGTGTGCCAGCCAGGGCGCGCCGGCCACGTCGCCGATGGCATAGACGCCCTCGACCCCGGTGCGGCAGTACTCATCGACCACCACGTGGGTCCTGTCGACCTTGACGCCCAGCTTCTCGAGGCCGATCCCCTCGATATTGCCGACGATGCCGACTGCCGAGATCACCGTGTCGAACTCCGTGGTCTCGGTCTTGCCCCCCGCTTCGACATGCGCGGTGACCTTGCCCTTGGCGCGGTCGAGCTTCTTCACCGTGGCGCCGGTGAGCAGCTTCATGCCCTGCTTCTGGAACTGCTTCAGCGCGAAGGCCGAGATCTCGGCGTCCTCCACGGGCAGCACGCGGTCGAGCACCTCCACTACGGTGGTCTCCGCGCCCAGCGTGTTGAAGAAGCTGGCGAACTCGATGCCGATGGCGCCCGAGCCGATCACAAGAAGCTTTTTCGGCATGCGCTTGGGCTGCAGCGCGTGCTTGTAGGTCCAGACCAGGTCGCCGTCGGCCTCGAGCCCTGGCAACTCGCGCGCCCGCGCGCCCGTGGCGATGATGATGTTCTTCGCCGTCAGCTCCTCGGTGCCCTTGTCGGTCTTGACCGAGACCTTGCCGCGCGAGGGGATGGTTCCCTCGCCCATGACCACCGTGACCTTGTTCTTCTTCAGCAGGTGGCCGACGCCCTGGTTGAGCTGCTTGGCCACGGCACGCGAGCGCTTGATCACCGCGTCGAGGTCATAGCCCACGCCTTCGGCCTTCAGCCCGAAATCCTTGGCCCGGTGCATCAGGTGCAGCACCTCGGCCGAGCGCAGCATCGCCTTGGTCGGGATGCAGCCCCAGTTCAGGCAGATGCCGCCGAGGTGCTCACGCTCGACCACCGCCGTCTTCAGCCCGAGCTGCGCGGCGCGGATCGCGGCCACGTAGCCGCCCGGGCCCGAGCCGATCACGACGACATCGTATTGGGTGCTCATGTCTCCCCTCCGGCAAGGATTCT